>JAYEGJ010000043.1:0-13610 GCA_034658975.1 Actinomycetota bacterium | reverse complement strand
TGGTGGTGCTGATCGGGCTTCTCAGCCTGTACCTGGCCCGTTTCCGTCCCGAGTTCTGGGCGCGTCCTCGAATGGTCGCTCTCATGGGAATCCTCATCCTCCTCGCCGCGGCCTCTGTTCGTTTGACGGTTGTGATCCAGGAATCGACGAGTTGGTACGTGCTTCCGGCGGTGGCCTTCGGATTCGTGACCGCTGTCCTGTTCGATCAGCGGATAGCGCTGCTGATGGCTCTTGGCGTCGGAGTCTTGACCGCAGTCGGAACTCTGGACATCGGTATCACCACATATGGCGTCCTCGCCGCGATAGCCCCCATCCCCTTTGTCAGCGCAGTCAGCACTCGCGGTGCCTTCCGCAGCGCGGTGGTGATGTCTTCGCTCACGGCGGCCGGCGTGGCTGCGGCGACTTCCTGGTTCTTCCACGCCGGACCTACGGACGAGATTGTCACATTGCTTTCGATCGACATCCCGTATGAGGTCATCGGATTCTCGGTAGCCTGGGCGTTCGCCGTCTCCGTCGTGGTCTCGCTGGTTGGTCTGGCTGGTCTCCAGTTCTTCGAGTCCGCCTTCGACATCACTACCACCCTCAGCCTGCTCGACCTTACGGACCGGAATCACGAGGCCCTCCAACTCCTCCAGGAGGAAGCCTTTGGGACCTTCAATCACTCCCTCATGGTGGGAACTCTTGCCGACGCCGCGGCGCGGGCAATCGGGGCCAACCCGCTGCTGGCCCGGGCGATGGCCTATTACCACGACCTCGGGAAGACCCAGGACCCGATGATGTTCATCGAGAATCAGTTCGGGATTCCCAACCCGCACGACATGATGGATCCCAAGGACTCGGCGGAGATGATTCGCTCTCATGTCACGGCCGGTGTCGCCCTCGCCAGGCAGTTCAAGATCCCCACCGACGTGACTCAGGGCATCGTCAGCCACCACGGAGACGGCGTGATGCGTTACTTCTACGAAAAGGCGCGTGAGAAGTACGGAGAGGATGTCAACATCGACGACTTCCGTCACATCGGGCACAAGCCCCGGACCGAGGAGACCGCCATTCTCATGCTGGCCGACTCTCTCGAGGCAGCCTGCCGTGCGGTGTTCCAGACGGAGGAGCCCACCTCCGACGCCATCGAGAAGGTGGTGGACCGGATCGTGAACGAGAAGATGGAGGACGGCCAGCTTTCGGAGTCGCCACTGACGCTTGGCGAGTTGACCAAGATCCGTGCCGCCTTCCTCGAGTCACTGGTCGGCCATTACCATCAGCGCATCGCGTACCCGAATTTCCCCGGCTCCTGATGGACGACCCGTCCTCTAAATCGTTCCAGAAACCTCAGGTAGTTAGACCCACATATGGGCCTAACCGCCTGGAGAAAACGCAGAAGAGCCCTATATGAGTGTCTTCGTGGCCAACGAGCAGGACGAAGAGCTCGATCTGGCCGGTTTACACGGTCTCGCCGAACTCATCCTCAAAGAGGAGGGCTATCCCACCGAGACCGAGGTGACGCTGCTGCTCGTGAGCGAGGAGGAGATGACCGGGTACAACGAGCGGTTCCTGTCTCGCAGCGGCCCGACCGATGTGCTCGCATTCCCCGTCGAAGATCTGCTGCCAGGTGTCGTCCCCGAGTACAACCCACACGGACCGCCGCTGATGATCGGTGACATCATCGTCGCGCCGGCATACGTGCGCCGGCAAGCCTCCGAGATCGAAGTGACATTTGAAGATGAGATGGCACTGATGGTGACCCACGGGATCCTCCATCTCATTGGATACGACCATCAGGTAGATGACGAAGCCGAGCGCATGGAACAGCGCGAACGCGACCTTCTCGGGCTGGTCGGGAGGGAGCGAAGGTGACAGTCCTGGTGCTTGCCCTTGCGGTCGTCCTGTTGCTGTTCGCGTTCTGGATTAGAGCCGCCGGGACGGCGATCACACGCGTTCCGCGTGCCGACGCCTTTCGTGACAGCTCCGACGGCCTCAGAGGTGCTGCCACGGTGGCCGATCTGCTCGACGAGCGAGAGGTGATCAGCCCAGCCGTCGGTGTCGTGGCCTCGGCTCTGCTCATCGTCTCCTCGGTCTTGGGAACCGCGATCCTCGTATCCGGGCAGAGCTCCGAGTCGGCGATTCTGACTGCACTTGTCGTGGGTTTGGTGGCACTCCTCATAGGCGACCTCGTTCCCCGGCGGGTCGGTCGGTTCAATTCCCGCCGCCTCGCCTACGCGTCGGCCGGATTGCTGAGGCTGTCGGTAGCGCTGGGTGGCTGGGCCAATGATCTCCTTCCCAACGCCGATGACGAAGAGGATCTGGAAACGGCTCATTATGCCGATGGGGCAGAGGACCACGAGCGCGAGTTGATTGATTCGGTCCTCGAGTTCACCGAGACCATCGTCAGAGAAGTGATGACTCCTCGTCCCGACATGGTCACGGTCCCCGTCACTGCGACCATCGAGGAATTGATTGATGTTTCCTCCGACGAGGGGTTCTCTCGGGTACCTGTGACATCCAATGCTGACGTGGTCGGGGTCGTCATTCTCAAGGATCTGCTGCCGATGCTCACCGAAGATGACCGCCCCGGCACAGTCGCTGAGGTGATGCGACTCGTCGAGTTCGTCCCCGAGACAAAGCATGCGGCATCGTTGCTCACGGAGTTGCAGGAATCCGCAACCCACCAGGTGATCGTCGTCGACGAATTCGGCGACGTGGCCGGACTCGTAACGATCGAGGACCTCCTCGAGGAGTTGGTGGGAGAGATCGCAGACGAGACCGACCTTGCCGAAGACCTGGTCGTCAAGACGGCCGATGGATGGGAGATCGACGCTCGACTTCCGGTTGATGAGCTCGGGAAGGAAACCGGCATCGACCTTCCTGACGAAGAGTGGGATACCGTCGGTGGTCTCATTCTCGGCCTGGCCGAGCGCATACCCGAGGAAGGAGAGGCCTTCACCGCGGGCGGTTTGGTCCTCAGAGTGATGCGAATGCAGGGCCGCCGGGTTTCCCAGGTCCACGTCAGTCTCGGCGGTCGGATCGAGACAGCGTGAAGTCGGGTTTCGTGGCCGTGGTCGGGCGGCCCAACGTGGGCAAATCGACACTGGTCAACCAGATGGTCGGGTCGAAGGTGGCCATCACCTCGTCACGACCCCAGACGACGAGAAACGCAATCCGCGGGGTAGTGACCGGCCCTGACGAGGCGGATCCCGCCTATCAGGTGGTGCTGGTCGACACGCCGGGCCTCCATAAACCCAAGACCGAGCTGGGCAATCGGCTCAACGCGGTGGTCTACGGAACTCTTGCCGAGGCCGACGTCGTCCTGTTCCTCATCGACGCAACGATGCCTATCGGTCCCGGTGACCGGCTGATTGCCCAGAGATTGATCGATGCCTCGGCGAACGTCGTTGTCGGCATCAACAAGATCGACAAGGCCTCCCGCCATGAGACAGTTGAACAGCTCCTCGGTGCCGCCGATTGGCCGTTCGAGGACCTATACCCGGTGTCGGCGAAGGACGGTGACGGTGTCCCGGAACTCGTGGAGGAACTCGTCAGCCGCCTGCCGGAAGGCCCCCGGTATTACCCGGAGGGCATGACGACCGATCAACCCGAAGTCCTCGTCATTGCCGAGATCGTGAGAGAGAAGTTCCTCGATCGTCTTCATGAGGAACTGCCCCATTCGTTGATCGTTCGTGTCCGGGACATGGAACAGCGGGACAACGGCTTGATCGACATCCTCGGCGACGTCGTTGTCGAACGAAGCAGCCAAAAAGGGATCGTCATCGGGAGGGGTGGATCGCTCCTCAAGACCTCCGGCACCGAGGCGAGACTGGAACTCGAGACCCTCCTCGGGGCGCGGGTCAACCTCGATCTTCGGGTTGTTGTCGAGAAGGACTGGCAACGTCGACCCCAACTACTGGACCGCCTCGGCTTCGATCGTGAAACCTGAGGTTGTGATCACCGGGCATGTCTGAGAATCACTACGACGTGATCGTGGTCGGCGTTGGTGGCATGGGAAGTGCTGCGGCCTATCACCTCGCCCGCACCGGCCAGAAGGTTCTGGGCCTGGAGCGATACGACATCCCTCACGCCATGGGCTCGTCGCACGGGATCAACCGGATCATCCGGATGGCCTACTTCGAGGATCCTTCGTACGTGCCGCTCCTTCAGAGGTCCTACGAGCTTTGGGAGGAGTTGGAGGAGGCTTCAGGAGAGCGTCTGCTGGTCATCACCGGCGGAATCGACGCCGCGCCCGCAGATCACCCGGTCTTCCG
The DNA here is from genome assembly GCA_034658975.1 of Actinomycetota bacterium. Classification (GTDB taxonomy): domain Bacteria; phylum Actinomycetota; class Acidimicrobiia; order Spongiisociales; family ZC4RG35; genus SZUA-217. Next base: position 9,357 of record JAYEGJ010000043.1, on the reverse strand, counting down.
GGACTCACGCGAGTCGTGTCGTCGCTACGGGCTGGACCACGAGGTCTTGACCGGCGCCGAGGTAAATGAGCGTTTCTCGGGATATCACCTTCCCGACGACCACATGGCGGTCTTCCAGCCGGGCGGTGGATATGTCATGTCGGAGAGGGCGATCGTTGCCCACGTCAACGGTGCAGTAGCCGCCGGTGCCGAAATCCACGGCCGCGAAGCGGTTGTCGATTGGTCGGCCACAGACGATGGCGTCTCGGTGACGAGCGAGCGGAGCGAGTACACGGCCGATCGCCTGGTCGTCACCGCGGGGGCTTGGAGCATGGGACTCCTCGACTATCTCGACGGCCTGGCCGTCCCGGAACGACAGGCTCTGGCCTGGTTCCAACCGCTGGAGTCCGATCGCTATCGGCCGGACACTTTTCCCATATTCAATCTCGAGGTCGAGGAGGGTCATCTCTATGGGTTCCCCGTCGAGACGATTCCCGGATTCAAGATCGGCCTCTATCACCATCTATTCGAGGACGTCGACCCCGACACGATGAACCGAGAACCGACGCCAGAGGACGAAGCTGTACTCCGGCAGGTGACCGAGCGTTACTTCCCATGGGCCGCCGGTCCGACGCTCAGTCTCAAGACCTGCATGTTCACCAACACTCCCGACGAGCATTTCGTGATCGACAAGCACCCGGAATTCGACCAGGTAGTCGTTGCTGCCGGCTTCTCGGGTCATGGATTCAAGTTCGCCTCGGTGGTCGGTGAGATCCTGTCCGAGCTTTCGACCGACGAGGCAACCCGCCATGACATCAGCCTTCTGCGGTCGGCCAGACTCGCCAGTTAGACCATCGTCAATCCGCCGGAAACCGACAGGACCTGACCCGTGATGTGGCCGGCGTCTCGAGAAGCGAGGTAACAGATGGCTGAGGCGATGTCCTGGGGCGAGGCCAGCTTGCGCAGCGGGGTCTGTCGGGTCATGGCGTCCGCCAGCTTGCCGGTGTCGTCGAACGAGTCGAGAAATGGCGTGGTCGTTGGTCCAGGGGCCACGGCGTTTACACGGATCTGATTCCGTGCGGTCTCCCGAGCTAGTGCCTTGGTGAAGGCGATCACCCCACCCTTGGCCCCCGAGTAGACGACCTCGCCCGAGGAGCCGACCCGGCCGGCGTCGGATGCGACGTTGACGATGGAGCCGCCCTCGGGCATGTGCGCCAGAACGGCATGGGTGACGGCGATCGGTCCCAAGAGGTTGATGTCAAGAACGCGTTTCCAGAATCCCGGGTCTGTGTCGATGAAGAGTTGCGCCCTGTCCCACCCGGCGCAGTTGACCAGCACGTCTATCTGCCCCAACTGATCGGCGACCCCCGCCACCGTCGGAGCCACGGTGTCGACGTCGGCGATGTCGAGAACGACGGAGCGTTGGTCTGGATCGTCTGCGAGATCCAGGATGGCGACTTCGGCCCCCTCGTCGGTGAGACGGTCGACTGCTGCCTTGCCGATGCCGGACAGCCCGCCGGTGACGATCGCATTCAATCCCTCGAATCTCATGCCGGGAGTATCGCGTTCTTCTACCGTCGGGGCCATGGATCTGAGCCGCTATGAGTTTTTGAAGCTGGACCAGCGGGACGACGGCGTACTCGTGGTCGCCTTCGACAATCCCGACAAGTTGAACGCAGTCACAGAGCAGGGTCACAGCGAACTGGTCGATCTCTGGCCCGAGGTGGATGCCGACCCCGACGTTCGTGTTGTGCTTCTCAAAGGGGAGGGGAGGGCGTTCTCGGCCGGCGGGGACTATCAGATGATCGAGAGCATCATGAACGACCCGGCGACCCACCGTCGGGTGCTCAAGGAGACCCGTGAGCTGGTGCGAAACATCATCGAGTGCTCCAAGCCGATCGTCTCCGCCATCAACGGGGTGGCCGTGGGAGCGGGACTGGCTGCGGCCCTGATGGCCGACATCCCGGTGGCGGCGCGTTCGGCCCGAATCCTGGACGGGCACACCACGATCGGGGTCACCGCCGGTGATCATGCCGCAGTCATCTGGCCTCTCTTGATCGGGATGGCCAAGTCCAAGTATCACCTAATGACAAATCACCCCATCGACGGTGAGGAAGCCGAGCGAATTGGGCTGGTGTCCCGGGTGGTCGACGACAACGAATTGGAGGCCTTCACCGAGGGTCTGGCGTCCGAATTGGCCGCCGGCGCCCAGGAGGCGATCAGGTGGACCAAACACAGCCTCAACCACTGGCTGCGCATGGCGTATCCGATCTTCGACGCCTCGGTCGCCTACGAGTTCCTCGGGTTCAATAGTCCCGACGTGCAAGAGGGGATCGCGGCTTCTCGAGAGAAGCGAAAACCTGAGTTCGACTGAGTTCTACTCCAGAACGTAGATCTTCCGTGCGGCGCACATGTCCTTGAGGATCTGTGGCCACACCGTCACCGACACCTCGCCGAGGTGGGCCTTCTTCAGCAGCATCATGTAGGTCCGCGACTGGCCGATGCCGCCACCGATCGAGAGTGGGATCTCGTCGTTCATGATCGCCTGGTGATACGGCAACTCGAGCATGTCGAGCTGGCCGGACATCTCGAGCTGAGTCACCAGCGAATCTTTGGTCACGCGGATGCCCATTGACGTCAGCTCATGGCGCCGTCGGGTGACCGGGTTCCAGACCAGGATGTCGCCGTTGAGGCCGTGCACGGGGTTCCCCGCGGCTGAGACCGTCTCGGCAACCCAGTCGTCGTAATCGGCTGCCCGCATCTCATGTGGGTAACCGTCCTCCAACGGCCAGCCGATCCCGTAGATGAAGACCGCCGGGTGCTTCTGCAACACAGCCGTCTCCCTTGCCTTGCGGGGCAGATCGGGGTACATGGCGAGGATTTCCTCGGCATGCAGGAAGGTCAGTTCCTCGCCCAGGTTCGGGTACTTCGGTGTGTTGAGCTGAGGGAATCTCTCCTGGACGTGTCGTTCGGCGCCGACCAGCACCTTCCAGATTCTCTTGACGACATCCGTGAGGACGTCGAGGTTCCGATCCTCTGGGGCGATGACCCGCTCCCAGTCCCACTGATCGACATAAGCCGAGTGATCGTGGTCGAGGAAATAGTCCTTGCGCAACGCCTTCATGTCCGTGCAGACGCCCTCGCCAACGTCCATGCCGAATTGGGCGAGCGCCATCCTCTTCCACTTGGTCGCTGCTTGGACGACCTGGCCGTCGATGGGGTGCTTGTCGTTGTCGTTGGAGATGTGGAACTCGACGGGAGTGCGGGACCCGTCCCGGTCGAGCATGTCGTTGACACCGCTCTCTTTGTCAACGATCAGCGGAACCTGCACCATCATCAGGTTCAGTTCCTTGCAAAGGTTCTCCTCGATGTAGGTCTTGACGAGGAACAGCGCCTCCATGGTCTCACGCGGAGTGAGAAAGGACTGGTAGTCGTCGGGAAGGATCTTCTCTAGATCCGCGTAGTTCCCGATTCCCGGGCCGGCGAGATCGGCGGTTTTGTCGGACATTCGTCCTCCTGGGTTAGAACAACATCTCACCGTATCGACCGGGTGACCCGGCACGACAGGGACCTTGTGCCCTTCGCCTCCCGACCGTCGGCCCAAGATCCATTTGGAGCCCGGCCGGTGTTTCTCGGGGCGGTTCGACCCGGATACGGGTCTAACTACCTGAGGTTTCCAGACCCAAGCGGTCGGCGGTGTCGGCGAGGTCGAGGTCTTGGGCGGTCAGGCCGCCTTCGGAGTGGGTTGAGAGCGTGAGGGTGACCTTGTTCCAACGGATGTCGATATCGGGGTGGTGGTCGGCCTTCTCGGCTTCCAACGCAACCCTCGTCACGAAGCCCATCGACTCGTTGAAGTTCTTGAAGATGTAGGTCCGGGTGATCTCGCTGCCATCACGGGACCACTCCGGGTGTGCTTCCAGGAATGCCTCGACCTCATCATCACGTACCAGTGCCATGCTCAGAGCCTACGCCTCGATACCCTCTAGCACTCGATGGGCATCCGTCATGACCAGGGGATTGTTCTGAGGTCTTACCCGTTTGGTGAGGCCGACCGTGTCGTTGTCCTTCTCAGCCCGAATACCGGCAAGATGCGCACGGTCGCCAAAGGCGTTCGTAGGACCAAGAGCCGTTTTGGTGGCCGTCTCGAGCCATTCACCCACGTCGACCTGGTTCTCTACGAGGGCCGCAACCTCGACACCATCACTCAGGTCGCCGTTCTCGAACCTTTCCCCCGGCTCCGGGCGGACCTCGACGCGGTGATCGCTGCGGGCACGATGGTCGAGGCTGCCGATGCCGTCGCCCAAGAAGAGGAGTCCTCGATTCGGCTCTTCCTACTGCTCCAACGCGGGCTCAAAGCACTCGAATCTGGCCATGTGGGCAAGGATCTGATAACCAGCTTCCTCCTGAAACTCGCCGACGTAGTCGGTGTTGCTCCTTCGCTGGTCCAGTGTGCGGCGTGTGGCCGACTCGAAGACCTTCACCGGTTCTCTTTCGGCGGAGGTGGAGCGGTCTGTGATACGTGCCGGGTAGATGGGGCCGTGAGGCTGCGTGAGGGCCTCACCAGCTATCTCGCTGTCCTGGCCGACGCGGAATTGACATCTCTTCCTTCTACGGATGAGGCCCTCGCCGGGGAGGCCATGGGCGTGGCACGGCGGTTCGTCGAATACCACCTCGATAGGAAGCTGGCCTCACTGGCGGTGATGGAGTGACCCTCGACCTTTCCAACGTCGACCCGGATCGGATCCCGGTTCACATCGGGCTGATCCTCGACGGCAACGGTCGCTGGGCCAACGCCCGGGGCCTTCCCCGAACCGCCGGCCACCTCGCTGGTGAAGAGGCTCTCTTCGACACCGTTGAGGGTGCTCGCGAAATCGGTATCAAGTGGGTCACCGCCTTCACGTTTTCCACCGAGAACTGGGGCCGTTCGGGCGAGGAGGTGGAGTTCTTGATGTGGTTCAACGAAGACCTCCTTCAGCGCCGCCGGGACGAGCTTCATGCTCAGGGTGTGCGGATGAGATTCGCCGGTGCCATGGAGGACCCGCGGATTCCGGATCGCAACCGCAAGCACATGGCCGAAGCCGAAGAGATGACCAGCGGTAATGAAGAGCTGAACCTCGTATTCGCCTTCAACTACGGCAGTCGCCGGGAGATCACATCGGCGGCTCGTTCGCTGGCCGAGGCTGTCGCAGTAGGCGATCTGACGCCGGAGGACATCACCGAAGATACGCTTGGCTCACATCTCTACATCCCGGACATGCCCGATGTCGATCTTGTCATCCGGTCTTCCGGCGAGCACCGCCTGTCCAACTTCCTGCTCTGGCAGGCCGCATACGCGGAGTTCTATTTCCCGGGGATTCTGTGGCCCGACTTCGATCGGCATGCCCTGGTAGATGCGGTTGTCGAGTTTCAGGAACGTGATCGCCGCTTTGGCGGTGCCGAGGACATACCGTCCGATTCAGATTGACTAGCGGAGCCATCTGGGCCACCGTTCAGGACCACCAATGACAGAAGTAACACTCGAAACAATCTCCAACCTCGCCAAGAAGCGGGGGTTTGTCTTCCAGTCCTCCGAGATCTACGGCGGGCTTCGCTCCGCCTATGACTACGGACCGCTGGGCGTCGAACTGCTGCGCAACGTCAAGGGGGAGTGGTGGCGCTCAATGGTCCAGCACCGGTCCGACATCGTCGGGCTCGACTCGGCGATCCTCCAGGCCCGTACCGTGTGGAAGGCCTCGGGACACGAAGAGGTGTTCACAGATCCACTTGTCGAGTGCAAGAACTGCCACAGTCGCCACCGTCTTGACAGGCTCGATGACCCGGACAAGTGCCCGACTTGTGGCAAGACCGGCGAGTTCACCGAGGCCCGCAATTTCAACCTGATGCTTCGCACGCACATGGGGCCGGTCGAGACCGACGACAACCTCGTATATCTGCGTCCGGAGACGGCTCAGGGGATCTTCATCAACTACGAGAACGTCCGCCGCACCAATCGGCTGCGCTTGCCGTTCGGCATCGCCCAGATCGGAAAGGCCTTCCGAAACGAGATCACGCCCGGTCAGTTTGTGTTCAGGACTCGGGAGTTCGAGCAGATGGAGATGGAATTCTTCGTCCGTCCCGAGGAGGCCGACGAGTGGTTCCAGTACTGGCTCGATGCCCGGTTCCAGTGGTATGTCGACCTGGGCATGAATCCCGACAATCTACGGCTTCGGGACCACGACGAGGACGAGTTGAGCCACTATTCGCAGGCGACCGCCGACGTCGACTACCTCTTCCCCTGGGGCTGGGACGAGTTGGAAGGCATCGCCAACCGGACCGATTTCGACCTGAAACAGCACACCGAGCACTCGGGTGAGGATCTTCGCTACTTCGACCAGGAGGCCAACGAGCGGTTCTTCCCTTATGTGATCGAGCCCGCGGCGGGCGCCACGCGAACGACGTTTGCGTTCCTCATCGACGGCTACACCGAGGAAACGGTCAACGACGAGACCCGGACGGTGCTGAAGCTGCACCACCGCCTCGCCCCGTACAAGGCAGCGGTCCTGCCCCTCTCCAAGAAACCCGAGTTGATCGAGCCGGCGGAGAAGCTGGCCTCCGAGCTGCGGAAGCGGTGGATGGTGGAGTTGGACATCACCCAGTCGATCGGCCGGCGCTACCGGAGGCAGGACGAGATCGGCACACCCTTCTGCGTGACTGTCGACTTCGAGTCGCTCGACGATGGTGCAGTCACGGTCCGCGACCGCGACACCATGCAGCAAGACCGGGTGTCGATGGACTCGTTGGTCTCCTACCTCGACGGGAAGCTCGACTGATCTTTATCAGTTGTTGACACTCGATTACCACACTTAGGAAGACATGAATCGCTCAGTTCTCGGTCGGATCGTCGCTTTTGTCCTCGCCTTTGGAGGGGCGGCACTTGCATGGGTCTGGTTCGCTGGAGGCTCCGGAGAGCCCTCGACGGAGTTGACCACACCGACAATCGCAGCGGGTTCCACCACCGCAGCGGCCGACACCGAGAAGGCATACGTCATCGACTCGTCAAGGTCGACAGTCGCCTTCGAGGTCGACGAGGAGCTTCAGGGCCAACCCAATCTGGTCATCGGCGAGACCGACCAGGTGGCCGGCCAGGTCCAGATCGACCTCGCCGACCTCGGTACGGTTCAGTTCTCCCAGATCGTCGTCAATGCCCGCACCTTCAGAACCGATGCCGAACGTCGAGATAGGGCCATACGTGGGCCGATCATCCTCAACTCTGCGAGCGATGAACACGAGCTCATTACTTTCGATATCACGTCTGTAGATGGGCTTCCCGAAGCGGCCGGACCGGGGGAGACATTCAGCTTCACCCTCACCGGTGACCTGTTGATTCGCGGGGAAACCAATTCGGTCACGTTCGATGCTTCGGTTGTTTTGGCCGACGAATCCACCATCGAGGGTTCGGCGACGGCTCAGGTCCTGCGGTCCGATTTCGGCATCGGTATCCCCTCGGTGCCCGGTGTGGCCAACGTCCCCGACGAAGTCCTCCTCACAATCACCTTTGTCGCTGTAGCCGGTTGAGGAACCTCATCCCGTCCGTATGATCGGGCGGGATGACAGACAGAGGCGACATCGATCGCGTCCGTGAGGCGACCGACATAGTCGAACTCGTGGGCGAGGTGACCAAGGTCCGCAAGTCGGGCCGCTCGGTGATGGCCGTCTGTCCCTTCCACCAGGAGAAGACGCCGTCGATGTCGGTGGACAGGGCTAGAGGTCTTTACCACTGCTTTGGCTGCGGTGAAGGCGGAGATGTCTTCTCATTCGTTCAGAAGACGCAGGGGGTGGATTTCCCCGACGCCCTCGAGATGCTCGCCCGCAAGGCGGGGATAACCCTGGTGCGTGACCCGGATGCCGCCAAGAAGCGGGGGAAGAGGGAAGCCGCTGTCGAGGCGATCCGGCGTTCCATCGACGTCTATCACTCGAGGTTGAAGAAGTCTCCGGAGGCCGGCCCGGCGAGGTCGTATCTGAGGGGGCGCGGCTACGAAGTGGATCTGATCGATGAGTGGAAGATCGGCTTCGCCGGGACCGACTGGGACACGCTCACCAAATCGCTTCGCACCGGCGGTATCGATGACAGAGCCATGATCGACGCCGGGCTCTGCCGTCGCGGGCGCCGCGGTCTCTACGACGTGTTCCGGGGGCGGCTGATGTTCCCGATCCACGACATGCGCGGCGACCCGGTGGCATTCGGCGGCCGAAAGATCGACGACATCGACCCCCAGTCGACGAACAACCCTGATGCGAAATATGTGAACTCAGCCGACTCGATGGTCTACAACAAGTCTCGAGTTCTGTTCGGGCTCGATCGTGCCCGTCAGGAGATCGCCTCGACGGGTGAGGCCGTGGTCGTCGAGGGATATACAGATGTGATAGCGATGCACCAGGCCGGTGTCCGAACGGCGGTGGCAACCTGTGGTACGGCGTTGGGCGACGGCCATTTCGACCTGTTGAGAAGGTTGACCGAGAGGGTGGTTCTCGCTTTCGACTCCGATGAGGCCGGATCCAAGGCGGCACTCCGGTCTGACGAGTTGGAGTCACCTTTCCGTCTCGATCTCGATCTTCGGGTGGCTGTCATGCCCGCTGGGCTGGATCCGGGTGATCTCGCCCAGCAGGGGAGAGGGGAGGAGCTGGTCAAGGCGGTGACCGAGGCCAGGCCGTTGCTCGAGCACCGGATCGAGCATGAGGTTTCCAAATACGATCTCGGCGGGCCCGAGGGGAGAGCCCGGGCTCTCCATGCCGCAGCCGCTCAGGTGAGGCGTGTCCACGACGAGATCGCACGCCGCGAATACAGCCGGTACGTGGCAAGGATGATCGGCGTGGACCTTGCGACCGTCGAACAGGCAGTGCGACGGGGCGGAGCGAGGTCGACCGCCGGGGAGACCGTTGCCGATCGACCTCTCGATCGGGCCGAGGCCGAGTTGTTGAGGGTGGTTCTCGCCAATCCCGAGGGCATGGGAACTGTGTACGCCGGTGACTTCAGCGATGAGCGTCTCGCTGTGGCCTTCACCGAGATCCAGGACAAGCTGGCCGGTTCGAACCAGGGGAGCCCGGTCGACTTCTCCGATGTCTCCGATCCTCAGGTGCAGGGGCTGCTCCGCTCCCTGGCGATGGATGAGAGGCCACTGCCCGAATGGGTCGACGTGGAGGCCCGTCTGCGGAGCAAGCGCCTCGACGCCGAAATCGATGATTTGGAGAAACGTCTCGAATCTCTCGAGTCCGGGACGGAAACCCATTCCGAAACCCTCAGAAGCTTGATAGCTTTACAGCAGAAGAAGCGGTCGTCAGGCGAGCAATGAGCGAAGAACTGAAGAAGGTCACACAGGCTCTCATCAAGCGGGGGAATCA
>JAYEGJ010000042.1:0-2797 GCA_034658975.1 Actinomycetota bacterium | reverse complement strand
CGCCCCTCGTCACCACCTGTGACCACTGCCGGGTCGAGAGGCACCGTGCCGACCTGGGGCACCCCGAGTTGGTTGGCCAGATCGGTCCCCCCTCCCGAGCCGAAGGTGGAGCCGCTCATGTTCTCGACGACCCCTACGACGGGCATGTGTGATCGACGAGCCATGTCGGCGACTCGCACTGCGACCTTCTGCGCCGCTCGTTGCGGGGTGGTCACCACCAACATCTCGGCCTGCGGCAGCAGCCTCATCAGCGCCATCTGCACGTCCCCTGTGCCGGGCGGCATGTCGAGCAGCAGATAGTCGAGGTCACCCCATTCGACCTGTTTGAGAAACTGTTCGAGTGCTTTGGAGAGCATCAGGCCCCGCCACATGAGGGCGGTCTCTTCGTCGTCGATGATCAACCCTGTGGAGACGACCTTCACGCCGAAGGAAACGACCGGCCGAATGAGGCCGGTGCCGGGATCCGCCTCTAGCCGTCCTTTCGTTCCGATCATGCGCGGTACCGAGAAGCCCCAGATATCAGCGTCGAGAAGGCCGACACTCATGCCCGAGGCGGCGATCGCAGTGGCGAGGTTGACCGACGTCGAAGATTTGCCCACCCCACCCTTCCCGGATGCGATGGCGATCACGCGGGTGGTTGGATTGACCTGGGTGGGTTCGGCCGATTCTCGGACACGGCGTCTGGCCACGGACATCAGGTTCGCCCTCTGGCTCTTGGTCATTGCCGTGGTTCTGATCGTCACGTCGGAGACGCCCGGCATGGAGGCGACCCTGCGCCTTGTGTCACCCTCAATCTGAGATCGGAGCGGACACTCGGCAATCGTCAGGGCGAGGCCGACGGAGACCTCGCCATCGGAGATGGAGACGTCGGTGATCATCCCCAACTCGACGACGTTGCCGCCGAGTTCGGGGTCGTTGACCCCTTCGAGAGTCTTGAGCACTTCTTCCCGAGTAGGCATGCGACCAGCCTATTTACACTATCGCCATAGGGGAAAGCCAATACGTGATTTTGGGGGCGGTGGCCCGCCGCACAGATGATTGTGGCGTCTCTCCGGACCTCGCCGCCGCTCGCTTTGTCCTCCGCCTTGACGCACCTCCGGGTGCACCTTCGTTGTGCGTCCTTGCGAGGCGAACGCCGATGCCTCGGAGACACCCTCACACCATCAGTGCGACAGACCACTAGACTCATCAACCAGTCGCGCAGGAGACCAATGACTCAGATCCTCACAATCAAGTCGAACAAGCCAGAGAAGACTGTCAATCTCACCGACATCGCCATCGAGAAGGTTCGGGAATTGATCGCCGATGAAGGCGATCCGGAGCTGGCGCTACGGATGGCCGTGCGGCCCGGCGGCTGCAGCGGTTTCTCCTACGAGATGTTCTTCGATTCGCAGGTAGACGAGTCAGACATAGTCGAGGAGTTCGGTGATGTTCGTGTTCTCGTCGACCCACAGAGCGCCGAGATGATTCGCGGCGCCACGCTGGACTTCAAGGACGGTCTGATGGGAGCCGGGTTCGCAATCGAGAACCCCAATGTCACCGAGTCCTGCGGCTGCGGAAACTCGTTCTCCTGATTTAGCCGTCTGTCGCTTCCCACCAGCTTTCGAAGAGGCCCGCTCCGGCGGGCTTCTTCTGGTTTAGGGGTACTCTCAGCGCTCAGCGTTTCAGGAGTCACCCTTGCCCAAGACAGTTCCTTCCACCCCTTCGGCGCCTCAGGCGATGGGGCCCTATTCGTTCGCCACAGAGGCTGCCGGTCTCGTGTTTCTCTCGGGTCAGGTGGCGCTCGATCCACAGACGGGCGAGCGGGCACCCGACGACGTTGCGGCCCAGACCCATCAGGCCATGAAGAACATCGGTGGGATACTTGGTGATCTCGGTCTTGGCTACGCGGACATCGTCAAGACGACGATTTTCCTCGGTGACATGGCCGATTATCCGGTAGTGAACGAGGCGTACGGTTCGTACTTCGAATCCGAGCCCCCGGCGCGTTCGGCCATACAGGCCGGAGCCCTGCCGGGCGGATTCCTGGTTGAGATAGAGGTGGTTGCAGCACGATGAAACAGCAGGAGATATTTGAAGCGCTCGGTCTCGAGGCCGTGAACTCGGGAGTCTTCGCCGGCGAGTGGATGGAGGCCGGTGGCGACATGTTGGAGGTGACCAATCCGACCACGGGTGAGCTACTCGGAAGCGTCAAGCTGGCCACTCTCGATGACTACGAGAAGGTCGTGGTCTCTTCGACCGAGGCATTCGAGCGGTGGCGCAAGCTTCCGGCCCCGAAGCGGGGCGAGTACGTGCGTCTCATCGGGAATGCTCTCCGCGAGAACATCGATGCTCTCGGAGGTCTTGTGACGTTGGAGATGGGCAAGATCCGGCTCGAAGGCGTCGGCGAGGTGCAGGAGATGATCGATATCTGCGACTTCGCAGTCGGCCTTTCTCGCCAGCTCTATGGCAACACGATGGCCTCGGAGCGTCCCGATCACCGGATGTACGAGCACTGGCACCCGCTCGGCCCGGTGGGAGTCATCACGTCTTTCAACTTCCCCGTTGCCGTGTGGGCATGGAACTCGGCGATCGCTGCCGTCTGTGGCGACACAACCATTTGGAAGCCGTCCCGGCAGACTCCGCTCACCGCCGTGGCGGTGACCAAGATCGCCCAAAAGGTCATGGAAGGCACCGGTTTCGAAGGTGTCTTCAACCTGGTCATCGGCAATGGGAGCACGGTCGGCAACGCCATGAACCATGACGTCCGTGTCCCACTCGTGTCTGCGACCGGCTCCTGTCAGATGGGCCGAATCGT
>JAYEGJ010000041.1:0-2821 GCA_034658975.1 Actinomycetota bacterium | reverse complement strand
CTCGAGCGTGGCGCGCACCGCCCTTTCGGCGTCATCTTCATGGGCTACCGGGTCTCCGAATACGGACATCACGGCGTCTCCCAGCAGCTTGTCGACCCGACCGGAGTAGCGCTCGATGATCTCGGTCGCTTTGGAGAAGATGACACCCATAACGGCCTGCACGTCCTCAGGATCGAGTTGCTCCGACATCGCTGTGAAGCCGGAGAGATCGCTGAAGACGACGGTTATCTGTCGGCGTTCGCCGCCCCGAGTTGTGGATTGGTCCATTGCTGTTCCGCACTGATTGCAGAAGCGAGCCTCCGGAGGATTATCAAATCGACAGTTGCTGCACTCGGGCACGTGTTCCTCCCGCGCTGACCTGTCCTGGGAGCCTATACGGAGGCACTTCTGCGGTGCCTACGACACGTCTTCGGAGACCTTCGGGATCAGGCGGTATCTGAAAGTGATGCAACCAGCCTCTTCGTCCTCGCAGTAATAGGAGTCGAATTGGACGAGGGCATCGAAGTCTTCACCGGTTCGTATCAGATAGGTGTTGGGCTTGGCGCTGACGATGTGAGATATGAACGAGTATGAGTACCAGTGCCCGGCGGCGGGGTTCTCCGGCTCATCCTCGTCCTCACCTCCGAGAGCATCGACGACGAATGAAACCTCGGCGGGCGGGCTTGCGGCTTCCAGGTCAACCTCGCCGAGATCGAACGTGCCTCCTGGACCTGACAGATTGGTCACTCCGGAGTTGGTGAGCAGCTTCGTGCGCTGGAATGCCACGTCCCAGCCGGGCGATGCGAAGTCACCCTCCACCACTCGGCCCTCGACGAAGTCGAACAGGACCCAGTCTTCGAGGCTTCTGGCATCCAACGTGTAACGGACTGCCTCTTCCTCAGCGGGAACCGTCTCGACAGGCGTGGCGTCGGTGAGTGGGCCTTCCTCGGTGTCCGCCGGCTCGCCTCCCGGTTCCTCGTCGACCGCAACTGCCTCACCCGCATCGACAACGGCGAAGCCTTCCGGTCGGGGCTGGAGGCTCCCCCAGGCAAACAATCCGGCCACGCCCAGCACGAGCACAGCAGGAACGCCGATGAGCCAGGTCCTCTTGAATTGCCACCACCGACGGTCCGGCTTCTGAGGCTTGCTCGTTTTGATCAGCCACCTTCCTGGACTTCGCGGATGTAGCCGACCAGGAGCTCGATCTGCTCCTCGCTGAGAATGTTGCCGTACGACGGCATCTCGTCCTCGCCTTCGGTAATCCTTTTGGCGAGACGGCTGTCGCTTTCCTCCTCGGCTTCGGATCCGGGTCCCAGATCGGGAGCAAGTTCGGTTCCTTCGAGGTTCGGTCCGTGGCAGTAGGCGCAACCCATGATGAAGAGTTCGCTTCCGGTGAGGTCTTCCTGTGCAAGCGGTGTGCGCCACTCGGGGATGTCAGGCGCGTCTTCTTCGTAGGAGCGCAAGTAGGCCACTGTGGCTCCGATCTGGGCCGTAGTGAGCGATCCCCCGAAGTCCGCTGCGTAGGGTGCCATCAGAGTCCCTGGCGATCCGGTGGCGATCAGGTCTGCCATCTGGCGGTCATCGACCGCCCCGAGGAACTGCTGTGAATTGAGTGCCGGCCCGAGGCCGCCACTGGCGTCTATCCCGTGACACTGCGAGCAGCTCTCCTCGTAGACATCCTGGCCCTGGCCGACCAACCCGATCTGATACACCTCCAGGGCTTGAGCCCGCCTTTCGGGTTCCAGTATTCGGTAGGCCGGGAAGGCAAGGACGAACAAGAAGAGCAGCAGGACGCCCCATCGCATCCAGCGGTTGGTTGACGCCTCTAGGTCAGGGTCTTGGCGTTGGGAGCTCTCAGGCATGTCCCTCCGATTCGCACTTCGGGCCTGCCGGCTCATCGATCGTTTCCGTCCCCAGTACGGGCCCGCTGAGGATCACCCCGGTGTCGATGATCATTTGGTCGTCTTCGATCGTCACGGTGAACCGGTCCATGCCGCGAGGCGCAGGACCGTCCCGGTGCTCCCCGAGACGGTTGAACGTGGTCCCATGACAGGGGCATTCGAACTCGCCGGACGACTCGCACCACGGAACCCGGCACCCGAGGTGGGGGCACCTCGACCAGAGCGCCACGATCTCACCTTCTTCTCGTGTCAGGTATGCCCGCGCTGCCGGGACCAGTTGCACTCCCTTCTCCGGCACCAGGTCGGGTGGGCCCGCCTTGATCTTTCCGCCGAAGCCGACAGGGCTGGTTGGCTGGAGGAAGTCCCACGATGTCCAGGCCGCTGCTGCTGCGATTGCAGCAGCACCCAGTGTCCATGCCTTGGATAGGAACTCACGGCGCTTCATGGTCATAGCTCTCCGTACCACCCATCTCGCCAAGGCAAGACCCACTCCCAGTCAGGGCCGCGGAAGGCGAATCCGACGACCGTCAGGAGAATCCACAGAATGAAGAAAATCGAGAAGGTCCACACTGCGACCTTCCTCGCCCGGGGTCTTTGGGCCGGGTTTCGATCGATGTAGGGCAGCACGACCAACCCGATCATGATGAAACCCGGTACCAGGACACCGGCTACCAGCGGGTGCAGTTGGGACAACAGCTCCTGGAGTCCGATGAAGTACCAGGGGGCCTTCTCAGGGTTGGGGGTCAGGGCCGGATTGGCGATCTCGCGAAGCGGAGCGTTGAACATCAGCGAGACTGCCAGTACGACGAGTAGCACGACGATGGCCACGACGGCATGACGGACCAGGAGGTGCGGCCATGTCATGACGAGATCCTGGCTTTCGGGATCTTTGGTCGTTCCCACCGGGGGCTTGCCCGGGACTATGCCGAGCACACGGCGAC
>JAYEGJ010000040.1:0-38402 GCA_034658975.1 Actinomycetota bacterium | reverse complement strand
TCGGCATCAAATCCTCCTCGATTTGGGTCGCTGCGTAAGGAACACAACCTACTCGTGTTTTTGGCTTCCTGATGAGGGGACGATCAGATCAGGCGTCGAGGATCTGGATCATCTATCCCCTCCGCCCCTTCTCCAGTCGTTCTCGAGGCTGTTAGACCCCTATATGGGCCTAACTACCTGAGGTTCGCTCTATTCGCCGCCCGCGACGAGTTCGATGTCCCTTCGGGTGTAACCGTCGCCGTCGGTGTCTTCATCGGACAGGTTGGCGATGGCAGCTTCGGCCAGGTCGGTCCGATAGGCGTCATCCGAGATGGTCACGCCTGCGAGGTCGGGAATCTGGGTCGTGGCGACTTCGACGGTCTGATCCCAGAGGCTGGCGTTCATCACGCCAATGCCGTTGGTGGCCGGGAAGACCAACCCGAGTATCTCGTTGAGCTGCCACTGCTGGTGGCTCAGACCGAGAGTCGAACCGGCGTCGAGCACCACGTCTACACACTCGTCGAAGTTGTCGAGACAGTGAATCCATCCACGGAACGAGGCGGTGAGGAACCGTTCGGCGATGTCCTCATTGCCCTCCTCGGCAATCCATTCGGCATTCACCCAGACAGCGTCCTGCAACATGGCAGTCCCGACGTCGTTGAAGTCGATGACGTTGAGGTCGCTCGGTTGATAGAGCTCACCGGTGTCGGGATTGACGGCCTCGAGCACCTGTGCGTACTCGTTGTAGATCATCGCCTCGGCAGCGTCGATATCGCCGTTGAGCAATGCCGTCATGCTGAAGTCCTGACCGATCAGGTTGACGTCTTCGACGTTGAATTTGGCTATGGCCGCGGTGAGCTCGAACTCGTTGCCAAAGCCCCAGTTGCCAACGGTCTTGCCGGCCCAGTCTTCAGGGGACTCGATGCCTGAGTCGGCGAAGGAGACCTCGAGGGTTCCGGACCGCTCGAATACCTGGGCGATATTGACGATGTCAGCACCCTGCTCACGCGAGACCAGGGCCTTGGGCACCCATGCGAGACCAAACTCTGCGCCACCGGTGGCAAGCACCTGCTGGGGGACGATCTCGACCGCACCTTCGAGAATCTCGACGTCGAGGCACTCATCGGCGTAGAAGCCGAGATCATCGGCAACGAAGTAGCCGGCGAATTGAGCCTGGGCCACCCATTGAAGCTGGAGGCGAACGCTGTCGGTCGTCTCACAGTCCTCGGCGGTTGCGCCTCCTGAGTCATCGCCGCAAGCAGCCAATACGAGTGCGAGCACGGCGAAGAGAACCAGCCAGCGTGTTTTCCCCTTCATTCGTTTCCTCCTAGGTACGGGTGGTCACTGATCTGTTTTCCGTTTGGGCGACCATATCGAATCGCCTGACAGCATGTCGGCTCAGGAAGCGTCGACGGCCCGGAAGGAGACATGCCAGGGCATCACCAGCCTCTCTGCCAGCAAGACAGCGGCGTAGAGCACCACTCCGAGGATCGATGCCACGAGTATCCCGGCCCAGGCGTCGGGAAAGACGAAGAGGCTCGCCTTGTTGAGGATGTACTGGCCGAGCACGTCCTGGGAGCCCCCAAAGTACTCGGCGACGATTGCAAAGACGATCGACAAGACCGCCACGACCTTCATCGCAGAGAAGAAGTAGGGCAGGGCGTGCGGGACCCGCACCCTCCGCATGACCTCTCTCGGCGTGGCCGCGTAGGACCTCATCAGCTCGAGCTCATCGGCGTCCACTTCGAGCAGGCCTCGCGTGGTGTTGATCATGACGGGGAAGAACACCACGACCCCCACCACCGCCATCTTGGGCACCGGGCTGGTTATCGAGAACATCCCGTTGGCGATGGGGGCAAGGGCGATGATCGGGACCGAATTGGCGGCGACAGCGACCGGCATGAGCCCTTCCCGAACCGGCGCCCATCGAATGGTTGCGAATGCCACACCCACCCCGAGCATCGTTCCGCCGATCAGACCCCCGGCGGCTTCCAGGAACGTGTTCCACCCTGCACCCCAAACGACATCGCTGGTCGCGATGAACCGTTCGATGATCAGTGACGGGGCGGGCAGGATGAATGCCTCGACATCGAAGACCCTGATGGCGCCTTCCCAGAGAGCCATCACGACGAGGAACGAGATGCCGGCCGGAATGAGGTTCTTGACCCGGTGGCGAAGCGCCGACGGGGTTCTTGTTCCGGCGGGGGTGTCTCCCTCGAAGGCCGTGACAAAGTCGGTGTCCTTCGTCTCGAGAATCTCCGCGTCGCGCTCTGAGGGGTCAAACGTCAATGCTCGAGCCTCCTCAGCGCCTCTCGAACTTCGGTGACCTTGGTGTAGTAGGCCGGCGACTCTCTGGTGTCCTCGTCACGGGGATAGCTGAGGTCGGTCTCGATGACACCGGCGATGCGGCCGGGTCGGCGTGACATGACAACCACTCGACTCGACAAGAAGACCGCCTCAGGGATCGAGTGGGTGACGAAAATGATTGTGGTCCCGGTCTCACGCCAAATCCGCAAGACTTCCTGCTGCATCAGCTCGCGGGTCATTTCGTCGAGTGCGCCGAAAGGCTCGTCCATCAGCAACAGAGACGGTTTGAAGACCAGAGCCCGGGCAATCGCGACCCGTTGCTGCATGCCACCAGAGAGCTGCCATGGGTAGTGATCGGCGAACTCGCCGAGCTGAACGAGGTCGAGCATCTCCCCGGCGGTGGAGGTGTCATCCAAATCCATGATCTCAAGTGGCAATTCGACGTTCTTGGTGACCGTCCGCCAGTCGAGAAGGGTCGCCTTCTGAAAGACGATTCCGTAGTCCTGATCGACCCTTGCTTCGTGGGGTGTCTTCGCGTTG
Source organism: Actinomycetota bacterium (assembly GCA_034658975.1). GTDB lineage: Bacteria > Actinomycetota > Acidimicrobiia > Spongiisociales > ZC4RG35 > SZUA-217. The sequence continues at coordinate 35,576 of JAYEGJ010000040.1, read as the reverse complement.
ACGCTGAGAGAGCCCGACGTCGGAGTCGCCAGGTCAGCGATCAGCCGGAGCAGAGTCGACTTGCCGCAACCTGATGGCCCGATCAGGGAGATGAACTCTCCTGAGTCAACACTCAGGTCGATGCCTTTGAGAGCCTCGACCCGTGCTTCCCCGGACCCGAAGATCTTGCCAACGCCTCGCGCGTCGACGATCAAACTACTCATGCCTGCCCCTCCAGCTCACGGGTCTCCTTGATGACCCGATGTTCTATGAGGGTCACGACTGCCACGAAGAGAATCCCCACCATTGCGCAGATGATGACCGTGGCGTAGAGCTTCGCCGACCTCACCGCGAACTGCTGCGAAAAGGTGAGCAGAGCACGGCCGAGCCCGCTCTGGAACCCGGCCGGCAGTTCACCAATCAGCGCACCGACAATGCTCGCAGTCGCGGAGACCTTGAGAGCGGTGAAGATATAGGGGAGGGCGGACGGGACCTGAAGCTTCCACAGCACGTCACTCGGTTTGGCGGCATAGGAGCGCATCAACTCGAGAGCGTTTGGATCGGGAGAGCGGAGGCCCCGGAGTGTGTTGATCGCCACCGGGAAGAACGTCAGGTAGGCGGCAATGATCGACACCGACATCCAGTGCGGAATCGACAGACGGCCTCCCCACACGACCACCATCGGGGCGATGGCGAGGATCGGAACCGTCTGACTGGCCACGACGTATGGCATGAAGGCACGCTCGGCCATCGAGGAACGGACGAAGAGAACACCCAGGCCAAACCCGACAAGCGCCCCGATGACGAAACCGACCAGCGCCTCACGCAAAGTCCAGAACGAGCGAGTCGACAGATCGAGGATCAACAGCGAACCGCCACGCCGGACCGGCTGGAACAACTCGAGAACCATGTCCCATGTGTGCGGCATGACGACGTCGTCGGGACGGATGGGCTTGATCCATCCCAAGGAGGTCCACACGAACTTGTAGATCTCCCAGAGAGCGACCGCTGAGAGTAGGACTCCGGTCACGGAGATCACACGACGAGTGTGGGCCGGCAGGCGCTCCCAACGACTCTGGTTTGCCTCTGAGGTGACCTCTGCCATGAACGGCGACATTAGGGCAGGCGCCGGGGACGGTGATCCGGATCCGCATTGGCAGTTTGCGTTCATCATGGAATCAAACGTACACTTGAAACGTTCGCTTGAATCGAAGGACATGACGACAGAAACCAGGGAACAAGTCATCGAGGCCGCCGAGGTCCTGTTCGCCCGCAACGGCTATTCGGCCACGTCGCTTCGTGAGATAACCGAGACGGCGAGGGTCAACATCGCTGCGGTCAACTATCACTTCGGATCGAAGGAGAAGCTCCTTATTGAGATCCTCGACCGGGTGGTTGGCCCGATCAACGCCAAACGGATGAACCTTCTCGATCAGATCGAAACCGCGGGCGAGGCGACGGTGGTTGAGGTGCTCACCGCCTTTCTCCTCCCCGACCTCCAGGTCCTCAACGAGCTGCGAGCCCGCAATCCCGAGTTACCACGGTTCGTCTCGCGCATGTACTCGGAGGGGACCGAGTTGATGACCCGGATCATGGGTCGCCAGTTCGCCGAGGTCCAGACACGGTTCTATCGAGCCTTCGAGAAGGCCCTTCCCGACATCGAGCGCGATGACATCGCGTGGCGCCTCCATTGCGTGGTCGGGATCGTCGTCTACCTGTTCGCCGGGGTAGAAACGCCGGAGATGCCTTCGATGCTCGGGACCGACGTCGATGCCAACCTCGAGAAGTTGCTCGAAGTCACCACCCCCCTCATGACCGCACCGAAAAGGGAGGCCAAATCGACGATGAAGTAGCCGACCTCGATATGCAAGCGGTCCTCCGCCAAGCCATCCAAACCCGACGGAGGACCACCCAACCCCAGGCGGCACGAAACCGCCTTGAGCAAAGGACATTGTTGTGACCACAACAGAATCGAACAAGAAGACCGTCGACCGACCCGCCTGGCTACCCGAAGATGCATGGCCGTTCCAGGTCAGAACCATCCACATCGACAACCATCCGATCGCCTACACCGACGAGGGTGAAGGACCCGTGCTCCTCCTGGTCCACGACGGGATGTGGTCCTACATCTGGAGCCAGTTGATCGAACGTCTCCGTGGCGACTTCCGTGTGGTCACCCTCGACTTCCCCGGCTCGGGCCTCTCCCCCGACTCCGGGCAAACGACTTCGATCGCCGGCGATTCCCGTCTCCTCGAAGCGTTCGTCGACCAACTCGGGCTCGAGGACATGACACTGGCCCTCCACGACCTGGGCGGCTCGGTCGGAATCGGGTTTGCCGCCCGCAGACCCGAGCTGATCAAGGCCATGGTGATGGTCAACACGTTCGCTTGGCGGCTTCATACGACCTCGCTCAAGACGATGTTCGCCATCATGACCAGCGGGCCGATAACGGCGTTGAATGTGAGCACCAATCTGATACCAAGGCTTACCTCGACGAAGTCCGGAATTGGGCTTCATCTCGACCAGCAGGCTCGAGCGGCCTTCCTCGGTGGCTTCTCTGAGAAGGGACAGCGGCGCCGCTTCCATGATCTGATGACTTCGGCTAAAACCGAGACGGACTACCTGGCCGAACTGGAAGTTGCCTACGAGGCAACACTTGCAGACAAGCCCGTGCTGACCATCTATGGCGAGCGCAATGACCCCTTCGGGTTCCAGGCCAGGTTCAGGGAGCTCTATCCCGAGTCAGAGGAGATGGTGATCCCGAAAGGCAACCACTTCCCCATGTCCGACGACCCCGACGGTGTCGCCGCTCGTATCACCGACTGGTACGCCAGAAACGTCTCGCAAGGACGCACAACGAAGGCGCACCCTTAGGTGCGTCAAGGCGGAGAACACCGCGAGCGGCGTCGAAGGCCGGAGAGACACGGCGATCATTTGTAAGATGGGCCACTAGTAGATCTGGCCAGTGACCACGGTCTCGGTCGCTCCACCCACCCAGACCTGTCCATCGGCATCGGTCGAGATGTGAATCCGGCCCAGGCGCCCCTCCACTCTCGAGGCGCCTGGTCCCATATATGGGACGTACTACCTCAGGTCGCTCTATTCGCCGCCCGCGACTGGTCATGCGCTAGACCACTAGCCGACAAAGTCCTTTTCGCCCGCCTCGATCGGGACCTGAAGCCAGTTGTCCACCGGCGGTATCGGACAGGAATAACCCTCGTTGTATACGCAATAGGGGTTGTAGGCCATGTTGAAGTCGATCGTGATCGTCCCGTCGTCGTTGGTGTCGAGCTCGAGATAGCGGCCCGCTCCGTAGGTCTCCTTGCCCGATGTCGAATCCCGGAAGGGGAGGAAGTACCCGGGGTGACCGGTGTCATACACAGTCAGAGTGACCTCGTTGCCGGCGACCTCGAAGGACACTTGCCCCGCCCTTCGGTAGATGCGGTCGCGCTCATCGCTGGTCTTGATGACGATCTCCTTGCCGTCACCGGGCTCCACTGGAAGGGTGAAGACCAGGTCGGGGTTCGGATCGAAATAGCTGAGACCGGAGAATTGCTTCCGGACGTCGTAGGGCAAGGGCGAGTCGAAGCTGTCCTTGAAGAACGCATCTTTGTCTCGACGGAACTCGAGAACCGTTGTGGGGTCCATGGAGGTCATAACGATGAACCGTAGGTCGATAGTCCTGGTTCGTTGGCCCTATGGACTCCAGTTCTCCGGGAACTCAAGCTGTGACTGATTTCAAACAGCCGTTGGGAGGCAAAGAAATGCTGAGTACAAGAGCGAAGGTCAAGCGTTCCGCGTGCGCCCATACCGGCACGATCAATGTCACCGCCGCGGGCGTAGATCGCATCGTGTGTGAGTCATGCGGCTACGTGAGCTTCAGATTCCTGTCCGACCCGACCCCGGAGATTGAGATCCAGAGGGCCATGTTCGCCCGAGAGACCGAACGTGAGCCCCAGCCCGTAAAAGCAAACGTCTAAGTCAGCCTCTAAAACGGGCACCAGCAAGACCTACAGGTCTCTACTCGTCTGATTCGGCAGCGGAATCATCGGAGTCTTCACGGTTTCGCTTGACCCATCCCCGAACCCACCACAGTGCGTCGTCGTGGGTGCCGGCGCCAGGAAGAGGCTTGCCTTCTCCGGGCAGATCGTCGAATTCACCCTTCTCGATCGCCTCGCGGATGAGCCTGTCGACATGGGTTTCCTGAGGCTCGCTATTCACGAGCCCCAGGATATGCGCCTTACTTGATGGAGGAGGGGTGGCGGAGCGAAGCTCTGGCGGCGCCGGCCCGGCTTCGACGATTGCGGATCACGCTGTTGGCGAGGCGATAGTTGCTCGCCTCTCTCGTGCGTTCTCTATGAATTACTCGTGCGTATTCGAACATGTTCTTCCTCTTCTCAGGGCCCCTTGACTGTAAGGGGCATAAACCTTTATGGTGGTTACGTTAGATAACAACGCGTAATTAGTCAAATGTATTTCAACCATTACACGAACAAACCGGTGAGATTGGCTGTTGCACTCGTCAACAGTGCCGGGGACGACCTGGACGAGCTGAGCGAGATCCGAGATTTCCTCGATGAGTACAAGGAACTCTGGGAAGGCGTTGCCCAGCCGCCTGAGGCATCGGAGCTCGACGCCATTCAGGCGCTGAGGTGCTCACTTCGGGAGGTGATCACCGCCGTGGACAACCATTCGGCTGCGGAGATCCTCAATCGGATACTCAGTGACCACGGTGCAGTCCCCCGCTTGTCCACCCACACCGGAGACCCCCACCTCCACTTCGAGCCGATCAACAGCTCGATGATCTCCTGGCTGGGCACCACCACCGCCATGGGCCTGGCGGCGGTCATCGTCGAGCATGGGGTCGAGCGCTTCGGTGAATGTGACTCGACCGGATGCAACGACGTCTACGTCGACACCTCCAGGAATCGCTCCCGGAAGCACTGTTCCAACCTCTGCTCAACCCGGGAAGCCGTTGCCGCGCACCGGGCGCGGAAGGCCGACTGATCAAGTTCCGGTTCTAGCCCGAATCAACAGACGCCGGCGCATCAACAAGGACAGGGCGAACCCGAACACGAAGCCACCGGCGTGGGCTTCCCAGGCGACGTTGGTTCCACCCAGGCCGAACTGGGCCAGGAACCAGAATCCGAGAAAGATGGCAGCCGGGATCGGGACGATGAACCAACCGAGCAGCGAAAGCACCCGGTGGCCCGGAAACAGAACGGCATACGAGCCGAGCACGGCCGCTATGGCCCCCGAAGCGCCCACGAGAGGAACCGTCGAGTCGGGATTCAGGGTGACAAACGTGAGTGTCGCGGCGATCCCACCGGCCAAATACATCAGCACAAACCCGATGCGGCCGAAAGCCTCCTCGACGTTGTTACCGAAGATCCAGAGGAACCACATGTTGAACACGACGTGGCCGGTCCCGCCGTGGAGAAACATCGACGTGAGCATCGACAGGAAAGGCTCTTTGTCGGGGAACACCGGTTGTCCGACCGTGGATTGGCACGAACCCGAGATGATCTCGTTGGCCGTGAGCGGTTGCTGGGTGACGATCTCGCAGGCGATTGCCGCACGTTCGTAGAGGAATTCCTCCTGTGCGGATGGCGACTGCTGTGCCTGGACGAAGAAGAAGACGACCAGGTTGACAACGATGAAGCCGATCGTCATGAACGGCGTGATTCGGGTTGGGTTGACGTCTCGGAGCGGGAACACCGCAACTGATCCTACGGGGCGTCCCACCAGTCGAGGACGCGAAGGGCTCTGAGAGTGTTCCAGCGGCCACCCTGGCGTCCCGTCTCCATTCTGAAATGACGCTCTCCGCTGTAGGCGGGGCCGATCGACCAACGCCCATCGGCACGGCGCCGTTCTCTCACGAGTTCCATCGCCTCCGACATCCGGGCGTCGCGAACATCAGCATCGCGGAGGTGGTCCAGGCCACGAAGAATGTCGTAGTGCCACCTGGGAGGGAAGGAGAACCGAGTCCAGGCCTCATTGATGACATCCCCTGTGGTGTGAGACCTGAAAAGATGGTGCGAGAACATGAACTCGTGGGCTGACGCCAACACCTCGTCAGCGGCGCCGGTAGCCCGCCACCGACCCCACAGTACGAGTGCCTCCAGTATCGAGATCGTCGTGTGAAATGATGAATGGCGGTTATCACCCAAGTAGTCCCGACAGTTCCAGGCTCCATCTCGAAGCCGGGCGTCGATCAAACCTTTGGCCATCCCGTCGACCCGATCGTCATCCACCTCGAAGTACGAAGCGAGCGAAAGCACCATCCCATTGACGCAGCGCTCCGCCAGGTCCTGTCCGGCCCAGTAGCTAACGCCGCCGTCGACCCAAACGGCGTCGTCGAGTAGAACTTGAACACCCTTCTTGGCTGCCTGGTTGGCCGGGTCGAGGCCAAATCTGCGTAGTTCGAGCAGGGTGTAGTTGGTCGACGTCCACTTCGGCTGATAGAGGCCTCTCGCCCATCGACCGTTGGTGTCCTGGAGATCAAGCAATTGCCGCCCCCAGCCCTCGGTGCTGACCCTCCTACGGGTCGCCGACCAGGTCGCCTCCTCAACGTCGAGGAGGCCTCGCTGAGCCTGCCAGGCGACAGCAGGGTCGCCATCCAACAGCCACTCGAGCACCGCTCCTTCGGTCACAGTCGGTTAGGCGAGGGTGGCAGTCAGGGTGATCGGGACGTTTCCTGCCAGGGCCTGTGAGACGGGACAACCATCTTTCGCTGCTCGTGCAAGCTCCTGGAACTTGTCTTCCGCGATGCCATCCACGCCAGCCGTCATCGTGAGTTCCATCGACGTGATGCCCTCGCCGGGAACGAACGTGGCTGTCGCCTCGACATCCACTGTGGCCGGTGGTGTCTCGTTGTCGGCGAGAGCGTTCGAGAACGCCATTGAGTAGCAAGAGGCGTGGGCAGCCGCAATCAGTTCCTCGGGGCTGGTCAGGCCGCCATGATCCTCGGCACGTGCCTTCCACGTCACTCGCATCGGCTCGGCGGCCCCGCTGTCGAGGCGGGTCACGCCGCTTCCATTGAATAGGTCACCCTCCCAATGGGTGCGACCGGTGCTCTTGAGTGCCATGATTACCTTCCGTTGATTGATTACGTCGAGCCTATCGGGCCTACGCGGCTGTAGTCTTGCCCCATGGGGAAGCTTCTCGGCATCGCCGCACTGGTCCTGATCGGCCTCGTTGTGTTCTCCCTCGTCGGCACCTCGCTGCCCGACACCAATCCACTCCACGGCGTAGCCGAAGGGATCCGGGCGGTAGGACGGGGCATGGTCGACTCGATCTACGGCGTCGGTCGGGGGGTTTCCGGAAGCTTTGGCGGATAAGCCCCGGCCATGGTGCGGTCGATGGCGGTCACGATGCCGCGGAGTTGGGTCATCATCTCGTCGAAACCGCCGAGGGTCAGGCTCTGCGGGCCATCACTGAGTGCCTGGTCCGGGTCGTTGTGGACCTCGACGATTACCCCGTCGGCTCCCCCGGCAACCGCCGCCCGCGCCAGGTGTGGCACCAGTGACCGCTCGCCGGCGGCATGCGAGGGGTCGACGATGACGGGCAGATGGGTGCGCTGCTTGAGCACCGGGACCGCGCTGATGTCGAGTGTGTTGCGTGTGGAGGTCTCGAAGGTCCTGATCCCCCGCTCACACAGGACCACCCGCGAGTTGCCGGCCGACACCACATACTCGGCCGCAAGGAGCAGCTCTTCAACGGTCGAGGCGATACCCCGCTTGAGGAGGACGGGCTTCTCATGGGCGCCCACGGCGCTCAGCAGCCTGAAGTTCTGCATGTTTCTGGCGCCGATCTGAAGCATGTCCGCGTAGGAGCCGACGAGGTCGACGTCCTCGGGCGCCACCACCTCGGTCACCACTGGCAGCCCGGTTCTGGCGCTCATCGACGAGAGCAGGGCAAGACCTTCCTCACCGAGACCCTGGAAACTGTATGGAGATGACCGTGGCTTGAAGGCGCCACCCCGAAGCATGCGAGCGCCCGCGGCGGCCACCGAAAGGCCCACCGCCTCGAGCTGGTCTGCGTTCTCGACCGAGCAGGGACCGGCCATCACGACGACCTCCCTGCCGCCGATCACCACACCGCCAACCCTGACCTTGGTGGAGTCGGGTTGGTGCTCTCGCGACACATGGGGATAGGGCGGGGCGATCGCACGTATCTCGACGACGCCCGGCATGTCCCGAATCTCGGCTGCAAGGGATTGGGCCTCTGAGTCGATCAGACCGATGTGAGTCTCCTCGCCCACCGTGCTCACCAGCAGCCGGCCGCCCCGCTGCTCGACAAGCCGAACCACGGCGGCCTTCTCGCGCAGTGAGCAGTCTCCGCCCAGAACCACAATCACGACAACACCTCCGCCGGTCGGAGCGAGTCCACGAAGACCCCGGGGTCCTCCCCATTGTCTATCGCCTCGATCAAGGCGCTGCCGACCACGACGCCATCAACGTGGGGAGCGAGTCGGGCGACGTCCGAGGAGTTGCGGATGCCGAAACCCGCAAGCACCGGTATTTCTGAAATCTCCCGAGCCCGCCTCAGGTAGGCAAGGTCGTCGTCATCGAGGCTCGCCTGACCTCCGGTCACTCCCTTGACCGTCACCGCATACAAAAAGCCGCTGCTGGCACCGGCCAGTCGTTCGAGACGATCGGTAGGCGTTGACGGCGTGACGAGCTGGACCACGGCCTGTCCTGTCGCCGCGAGCGCGTCAAGGACGGGGCCTGACTCCTCAAGCGGGAGATCGGGCACGATCACACCCGACACACCGGCAGCATCCAGAGAAGCGCCGAGGATGTCGAGGCCGTGGGCGAGGAAGGGGTTGTAGTAGCCCATCAGCAAGATCGGCGTATCGATCTCCCCCTTCATGGACTCGAGTGTCTCGAGGATCCATCTGAGGGTGACGCCACCCTCGAGCGCCTGGTGGCTGGCGCGCTGGATCGTCAGCCCGTCGGCCATGGGGTCGGTAAACGGAACCCCGACTTCGACCACGTCGGCCGCGGCGGCCACCGACCTGAGAACGCCGGAAAAGGCCTCCTGGTTGGGATAACCGGCCGTCAGATAGGCGCACACCGCAGGCCCGTCAGACGCGGCAATGGCCGAGCTAATTGTCCCCGCATCGAAACGATCAGACATGGGAGCCATCGTCTTTGAGGAGTTGGAGATCCTTGTCGCCCCGCCCGGAGATACCGACCACGGCCGTTCCGCCGCGATGGGCGGCGGCCCACCGCTTGGTCCCTGCCAGGGCATGAGCCGACTCCAGAGCAGGAAGGACACCCTCGGCTGCGCTGCACTCATGGACCGCTGCAACGGCCTCATCGTCGGTGACGAACTCATACCGGGCTCGCCCGAGGTCGCGAAGCAAAGCGTGCTCGGGTCCGACACCGGGATAGTCGAGACCCGGCGCAATCGAATGCGTCTCGAGGATCTGGCCATGGCTGTCTTGAAGCAGCGGGGTCATGGCGCCGTGGAGGACTCCCGATTTGCCACGCACCAGGGTTGCCGAATGGGGATCGTCGGCTCCGCCGTGGCCACCGGCCTCGATCCCGAGAAGCTGAACCGAACGATCAGCAACGAACCCGCGGAACAGGCCGATGGCGTTTGATCCTCCACCGACACAGGCGATCGCGGCATCGGGAAGCCCTCCCGTCTTGTCGACCACCTGACTGCGCGCCTCTTTCCCGATCACCGACTGGAGCTCCCGGACCAGCCATGGGTACGGGTGCGGGCCAACAGCCGAACCGAGGAGGTAGTAGGTGCCGTCAGGGTCGGCCACCCACGCCCTGAAGGCCTCGTCGATGGCTGATCGCAGGGTCTGGTCGCCGCTCTCGACCAGGATCACGTCTGCACCCAGAAGCCGCATCCGGTCCAGGTTGGGCGCCTGTCGCACCGCGTCGATCGCTCCCATGTAGATGGTGCACGGCAGGCCAACACGGGCCGATGCCGCGGCGGTCGCAACCCCGTGCTGTCCGGCACCGGTCTCGGCGACGATCCGGTCGGCTCCGAGGCGCCGGGCGATCAGAGCCTGGCCGAGGGCATTGTTGATCTTGTGGGCACCGGTGTGACAGAGATCCTCTCTCTTCAGGAACACATCAACACCCCATCTGTCGCTGAGGGCAGGGGCATGGGTCAACGGCGTGGGCCTACCGACGAAGTCCCTGAGTTCGCCATCGAGCTCGGCCATGAACTCGTCATCCCCGAGCAGCTCGATCGACCGTCGCTCGAGACGATCGAGAATCGCCATGAGCGTTTCGGGGGCGAATCGTCCCCCATACGGACCGAAACGGCCGTCGGCGGGTGGTCCCCCCTCGATCAGTTCGTCGAGCAGCATCTGTTCCGCGATCGTTGTCATGGTTTCACCATTTCCTTCTCCGCTTCTCTCACTTCTCCGATGAACTCCCTGATCAGTCCGGCATCTTTGGTCCCGGGCGTGAACTCGACACCGCTGCTCACGTCGACTCCGAACGGCCCGGCATGACGGATGGCCGCTGCAACGTTGTGGATGTTCAGGCCGCCGGCGAGGGTCATCAGCGATCGCCGGGCGACCCTGGCGGCAAAGGCAAGATCGACCTGCCGTCCAGTGCCGCTCGTCGGGCCCTCGAAGAGAAGCCGACGGTCCGGTGATGTGGCCAGGTGGGCATCGATCGTCGACAGGTCGTCGATTCCCTCCCGAAACACGGGAAGGAGGCGGACGGGAACGTGCGGATCCATGTGTCGGTGGTCCGCCTGGACGACGTCGGCGGGAAAGACTTCGAGCACCTCGGCAATGAGACCCGGTGCCGGCCTATGAAAGACGGCTATTCGATCGACGTCACCCGGCAGTTCGTCCGCGATCCGCAAGGCCTGTTCCGGGGTGACCTGGCGTGGTGATTCGGCAAACACGAACCCAACGGCGTCGGCCCCGGCATCGGCCGCGGCCGCCGCCGCTTCGGGGCTGTTGATCCCACAGATCTTGACGTGCATCAGGCGGCCTTCCCGGCGGCACTCATCGCGGATACGAGTCCCGCAGGATCCACCGCCGTTGTCAGTGCGGTTCCGACGAGGGCCAGCCCGTATCCGAGGCCTGCCACCCGGCCGGCGTCTTCGGCAGTATTGATACCGCTTTCCGCAACCAGCGGCAGGTGGTCGGGAAGCCTTCCCGCCAGGCGCTCGTGGCTCGAAGGGTCGATTTGGAGCGTATGAAGGTTTCTCGCGTTCACCCCGACGAGGACGTCACGATCAAACACGACATCTGCAGCGTCCAGATCGCTCTCGTCGAAAACCTCTACAAGGCAGAACATTCCGAGGTCTCGAACAAGGTCGGCCATCTCCACGAGGAGACGCGGTTCCAGGATCCTGGAGATGAGCAGGACACCGGAGGCTCCGGTGGCTCTCGCTTCGAGAACCTGAATCGGATCGACCAGAAAGTCCTTTCTCATCACCGGGATATCAGTGGCCCGCGTCACCGCTTCGAGGTGGGCTAGATCGCCGTCGAATCGCTCCGGTTCGGTCAAGATCGAAAGCGCCACTGCACCTGCTCCGGCGAGTTCGGCGGCCATCTCCACCACCAACTCCGTCGAGTCACCTTCCGGCGCCAGACGCCCCTGCGAGGGACTGGCCAGCTTGGCCTCGGCGATGACACCGAACCCTGATTCGGCCGGATCGAGAGGAATCACAGGTCGGGCGGACGAGGCCTTGGAGGTGAGCCTCGCCACGCCGAACCTGCTGCGTACCCCATCAGCCCGGAGGAGGCTTGATGCGGCCATGGTGGATAGGAAGTCAGACACGGGTCTTCACATCGATCTCTTCGAGGAGGCGGGTGGCACTGCCATCGTCGATTGCCGCGTCTGCCCTCTGGAGAGCCCTTTCGGGATCTTCGCCGGCCACCCGGAGGGCGAGTGCGGCGCCGAGGACCAGGGCATCACGGTGCGGGCCGGACTCCCCTGCGAAGACCGACTTGAGTGCGGCGGCATTGAAAGCGGCGTCGCCACCTCCGAGGTCCTCCAGGTCACACCGGTCAAGACCGAAGTCGATCGGATCCTCGACCTTGTGGTCGACCGATCCCGGAGTGACATCGAGAAGGTGATAGGGGCCGATCGGCGTCGGCTCGTCCCATCCGGGCTCTCCGTGTAGCACGAACGCCCTCTCGATAGGCATCCCGGACAAGGTCTCGGCCATGACCCTGGCCATGTCGAGGCTGTAACAGCCGATCACGTGCAGAGGAGGCGATGCGGGGTTGGCCAGCGGACCGGCGATGTTGAAGATGGTCCGAATCCCCAGTGCCCGCCGAACGGGCCCGATCGCCGCCATTGCCGGGTGGTAGGCCGGCGCGAAGAGGAATGTGAACCCGGTGCGCTCGAAAAGCTCGCCGGCGTCCTCTTGATCCAAAGGTATCGGCACGCCGAGTGCGGCAAGGACGTCTGCGCTCCCACTCTGACTGGAAACGGAGCGATTGCCGTGCTTGATGACCGGCAATCCTGCGCTGGCCGCGAGAAGCGCCGACCCGGTGGACAGGTTGAAACTGTGCGATCCGTCACCTCCGGTCCCGACGACGTCGACCGCCCGCACCTCAGGCGGCGTGTGCGGCCTCAGAGCCAACTCCCTCAGGCCGAGGGCAAACGCACGGACTTCGTCGGCGGTCTCCCCCTTGACGCGAAGGCTGGTGAGCGCTGACGCGGCCAACACGGGATCGAGCTCCGGATCGGTCATGGCTGCAAGAAGGTCGGCCGCCTCCTCCTGTGTGAGGTCAGACCGGGAAGCGAGCTTGGCAACCAAATCTCTCATACCGCGATCTCCTTTCTCCTGGCACCGGCCGCTGCGGGATCGAGCTCCAGGAAGTTCTGCATCAGTCGATTACCGGCGGGGGTCAGCAAGCTCTCGGGATGGAATTGGACTCCTTCGATCGGGAGCGACTTGTGGCGCAGCCCCATGATCTCCCCGTCAGAGGTGTAGGCCGTGATCTCGAGCTCGGGTGAAAGACCTTCTTCGATCACCGCCAGAGAGTGATAACGCCCGGCCAGGAACGGATTGGGCAGACCGGAGAAAACGGTCTTCCGATCGTGATAGATGGGCGACGCCTTGCCATGCATCAGGCTCTGGGCCGCACCGACGTGGCCGCCGAAGACGGTGCCCATCGCCTGATGTCCCAGGCAAACGCCCAGGATCGGCCTCTGCCCGGAGAACGCCTCGATGGCGGACATCGAGATACCGGCGTTCTCGGGGCGGCCCGGTCCCGGCGAGATGACAACGTGGGTCGGGTCGATGCCAAGCGCGCCGGCGATGTCGACCTCATCGTTGGTGCGAACCGTCACCTCGGCCCCCAACTCGAGAAACGCCTGAACGAGGTTGTAGGTGAACGAGTCGTAGTTGTCGATCATCAGAATGTGAGGGTTCATAGGCCCTCCTTGGCAAGGTCGAGAGCCGCCCTGAGGGCCGCCGCTTTGGAGAGGGCCTCCTCGTACTCGGCACTGGGGTCGCTGTCGGCGACGATCCCGGCGCCCGCCTGATAGGAATACCGGCCTTCCTGGAAGATCATCGTTCGAATCGTGATCGCCTGGTCCATCGACCCACCGTGACCGAAATAGCCGATCGAGCCCGAATAGAGGTCGCGGTTGACCGGCTCCAGCTCGTCGATCAGCTCTATCGCTGCCAGCTTCGGGGCACCGGTGACCGTCCCCGCCGGGAACGTGGCCGCAAACAAGTCGAACGCATCGAGACCCGGGCGCACCTTGGCACTGACACCGCTGACGAGGTGCATGACGTGGCTGTAGCGCTCGATGACCCGGTAGGGATCCACCTGCACCGAACCGGCGAGGGCAGTTCGGCCGAGGTCGTTGCGGGCGAGGTCGACGAGCATCACATGTTCAGCCGCCTCTTTGGAGTCCGCGAGCAACTCTCGTTCGAGGAATAGATCGAGATCCTCCGTCTCTCCCCGCGGCCGGGTGCCTGCGATGGGCCGCAACTCGGCGTGGTCGTCACGCATCTTGACCAGCACCTCCGGAGAACTGCCCACAACCTGGAGATGGCCGAAGTCGAGGAAATACATGTACGGCGAGGGGTTGAGCAGACGCAGGGCGCGGTAGGCGAGGAACGGGTCGATCTCGGTCTCGCCGGCGAACTTCATCGACGGAACTATCTGATAGACGTCTCCCGCCTTGATGTATTCCTTGGCCTGGGTGACCGCTGCCATGTATTGGTCCCGCGACATGCTCGCCGTCGTATCGGAATGACGACTCGGAGACGGGGTCGTCTCGACAGGCCCGCGCAGCGCGGCAACGACCTCGGACCTGACCGCCCCTCGATCGGCATCCGTTCCCGAGTGAAGGAGGGCCATGCGCCGGGTGAGATGATCGAAGATGAGTATCGAATCGGTTGCCATATAGGAACCGAGTGGTACCGACCTCTCGTGGGGCGCGGCGGGAAGGCGAAAGAAACTGCGCACCAGGTCGAAGGCGGTGACCCCGACAAGGCCACCGTTGAAGGGTTGTCCGCCTATGGCGGGACCGCACACCGGCGTTGCGGCGAGGGCCGCCCGCAAGCCATCGAGGATGTCGGCCGACAGAAGGTCGCCATTGAGATGAACGCCTTCGCCGTCGATGTCGACGCTCGTGGTGTTACCGAAGCCGATGAACGAATACCGGCCCTGGCTTCCCCCATCAACGCTCTCGAGCAGGTAGCGCGGGCCGAATGGTGCCAACCGCAGATACGCCGAAACCGGCGTGTGCAGGTCGGCCGCTATGTCGAATGGTGCTTGCATCTCTTCTCGATCCTTTTGGGACCGTGAGGAGCATCAACCTGGGAATCAGAAAACCCACCTCACGGTCATGAGGCGGGTTCTTGGACTAACTGGTTGAACAGAGCCGTATGGCGCCACCTCTTATGGGGACGTCCACCACCAAAGTCGGGCTGTGACGGTTGGTTCTCTGCTCATTGAGCGTCAAGTTCTACTAGCCAACCGCTTAGACGTCAACCTTCGGGATAATCACCACATCAACAGACTCCATCGTTTTGGCCGCTTTGAGGTCGAGGGTTTCGGTGCGTGGCTCCGCATCGCCATCGGCGCATCCGTGTTGGTGCCGACGGGTTCGGTTGTCACCTCCCAGAGGGGAGCGCGGTTGTGGGCCGCTGCCGTCAGGCGCTATCTCGACATCGATGAGGACATCGAAGGTCTGCACCACATCGATCGAAGCACTCGTTATCTGGTGGTGCCGCTCCACGAAGGGTTCTCCGATGTTCTGATGCTCGGTCACCTGGGATTGGATCTCCGCTTCGTCGTCCGCGACGAACTACTCGATTGGCCGTGGCTGGGCCGGGCCATTCGTGGCTCCGGCCAGATCGTCATCCGTCCGGAAGCAACACGGGCCGGCTTCCGGGAACTGGTGGAAGCGGTCGAGGAGAGTCTCGGGAAGGGCGAAAGCCCTGTCGTGTTTCCTCAGGGTTCGATACTCGGTATCGAGGCAGCCTTCCAATCCGGCGCTTTTCGCCTCGCCGACCGATTCGGTGTCCAGGTGCTGCCGGTGGTCATCACCGGCACGCACCGGGTGTGGGAGCACCCCTACACCGACCGGCTTCGTTTCGGCCAGCGGGTGTCGATGAGGGTCCTGCCGCCTTTGCAGGCAGGCGAGGCCGAGTCCCGGATGCGGGACTTGGAACGTCGAATGAAGCAGATCGCCCTGTCGCCCGATACCGCCGGCCCACGCCGCTTCGACCCCGAACACGACGGATACTGGGACGACTACCGCTATTCGATAGACCCCGACTTCACCGATGTGGCTTCAAAGGTCGCCCGTCATCGGGCTCGTGCCCTGGCCACTAGTCACCCGTGGGTCGGGAAGCCGAGATCGACACCCCGGTGAATCGGATCTGCCCAGCGGGAGATGACCACCTTCTGCCGGGTATAGAAGTGCACTCCTTCCGGCCCGTAGATCGCGTGGCTCCCGAAGATTGAATCCTTCCACCCGCC
This sequence comes from Actinomycetota bacterium, assembly GCA_034658975.1. Classification (GTDB taxonomy): domain Bacteria; phylum Actinomycetota; class Acidimicrobiia; order Spongiisociales; family ZC4RG35; genus SZUA-217. The sequence goes on along the minus strand of JAYEGJ010000040.1, from coordinate 19,651 downwards.
GAAGCTGTAGAAGGCGAGCGGCACCGGGATGGGGACGTTGATCCCAACCATCCCGACCTTGATCTCGTTCTGGAACTTGCGTGCTGCGCCGCCATCGTTGGTGAACACGGCGGTGCCGTTGCCATAGGGGTTGGCGTTGATCAGGTCGATGGCCTCTTCGAAATGCTCCATGCGAACCGTCGAGAGAACCGGCCCGAAGATCTCATCGGTGTAGATCGACATCTCGGGCGTCACATTGTCGAACAGCGTCGGCCCGAAGAAGAACCCGTCCTCGTAGCCGTCGACCACGAAGTCCCGCCCATCGGCAATCAGGAGAGCACCCTGCTGCTCGCCCTCGGTGACATAGCCGGCCACCTTGTCCAGGTGTTGCTTGGTGACCAGTGGTCCCATCTCGACACCGGGTTGATCCCCCGCTCCGACATTGAGCTTCTCTATTCGTGCCCGAACACCTTCGATCAGGCGGTCACCCGCATCACCAACGGTCACGACGGCCGAGATCGCCATGCATCGCTCCCCTGCCGACCCATAACCGGCCGAGACGGCCGCATCGGCGGCAAGGTCCATGTCGGCATCAGGAAGAACGACCATGTGGTTTTTCGCTCCACCGAGCGCCTGGACCCTCTTGCCGTGACTGGTGCCCGTCTCGTAGATGTGTCGCGCAATCGGGGTGGAGCCCACGAAAGAGACCGCGTCTACGCCAGGGTGGGTGAGGAGGGCGTCCACCGCTTCCTTATCCCCATGGACGACATTGAAGACTCCTTCTGGCAGACCGGCTTCCGCCAGCATCTCCGCGGCCAACTGAGACGTGGAGGGGTCCTTCTCGGACGGTTTGAGGATGAAAGTGTTCCCGGTGGCAATGGCGATGGGATACATCCACATCGGGACCATGGCAGGAAAGTTGAACGGTGTGATCCCGGCGACCACGCCGATGGGCTGGCGGATGGTGTAGGTGTCGACTCCGGTCGAGACCTGCTCGGAGTAGTCGCCCTTGAGAAGGTGGGCAATGTTGCAGGCGAATTCGATGACCTCGAGGCCGCGCTGAACCTCGCCGAGTGCGTCATCGACTGTCTTGCCATGCTCGGACGTGAGGGTCTCGGCCATCTCGCGGCTGCGAGCGGCGACGATCTCCCGAAAGGCGAACATGATGTTCTGTCGCTTGGTCAGCGCCGAGTGCTGCCATGTCTCGAAGGCGGCCCGGGCCGACCTAACGGCGACATCGACGTCGGACGTCGAGGCCAATGCCACCTCGCCGGTCTGCTCTCCGGTAGCAGGGTTGTAGACGGGGCCCACGCGTGTCGAGGATCCTGCGGTGTAAGAACCGTCGATCCAATGCTGAATCTGCTTCATCCGTCGAAAGGTAGTCGACACCCTCGATTGGTGGCTTTGCCTGGTCGGATCAGGAGTCTTTGGTCTCGTCCCACTTGCCCAGGCCGAACGCCCTGACCCGGGTGACCGTGAGACGCATCGGCACGGAGTAATCGGCAGCGAACGACTCTGGGGTCCATCCCAGATGGGCGATGTGGGACCGATACTTGTCCACGTATCCCTCTAGGTCGGTCGCCGGGGGGAGAGACTCGTCGACCACGGCAGTTCCTTCGAGGCTCACGCCGGCGTGACCGCGGCGGTCACCACGCAGATTGAATGCGACCCGGGAGTTGCCGGGGATGCTCCGAAGCCGGGCGGCGGTCGGACGGTTGTAGACGATGATGTCTTCTCCGTCGCGATGGAACCAGACGGGTGAAGCTTGCGGCTGGCCGGAGGCGTTGACCGCTGTGAGGAACGCGATCGGGGCGCGATCGAGCGCAGCAACGAGGCCATCTTTGTCTGAAATCATGGGTTGAAGATAGCTCCCCTGGCGGTCATACCAATCCGCTCTATGTTGTGAGCATCGTGCTCACCATCAGCAACCAAGAGCGCCGGACCAGGCTGGCCGATCGCCAAGCATTGGGGCGGCACGTCACCAACCCATTGGACGCGGTTCGATCGGTGGTCGGGCTCCACTCTTCAGATCCGTCCACCGTCTATCTCTCCATTTGGGCACGCGCCCCGGAGGTTGCGCCCACCGAGATCTCAAATGCCCTCTACGAGGATCGATCTCTGCTGCGGGTCTACGGGATGAGGCGAACGCTCTGGGTCGTTGACCTGGAGACACACCCGGTCGTGGAGCATTCTTCGACGGTTCAGATCGCGCCCGGCGAGCGCAGGCGAATGGAGAAGATGCTCGAGGACGGTGGTGTGACGCAAGACGGCGCTACCTGGCTCCGGAACGTCGCGGATCAGGCCGAGAGGACGATTGCCGAAGCCGGCCCGATACTGGCGCGTGACCTGACAAAACAGATTCCTGAGCTCACCGAGAAACTCACTTTCCACAACAAGAAGGGCACGCTGATCGGCACCGTCGGCGTCTCGACCAGGACATTGGTGCAACTCGCACTGGAGTCGAGAATCATCCGGGCCGAGCCGGTCGGATCCTGGATCAGCAGCCAGTACCGCTGGAGTGGGATGGAGTCGTGGATTGGCGGCCCCATTCCGGACATGGACCCCGACGCTGCCCGAGCCGACCTCCTCCGGATGTGGCTCGCCAGATTCGGGCCGGGCACCGAGACCGACATGAAATGGTGGACGGGTTGGACCGTCAAGCGAACGAGGAAGGCCATCGCCGACATCGGCGCTGCCGAAGTCGGTCTCGCGGGCGGCGTTGGATACGTAAACGCAGACGATCTCGAACCGTCTCCGACGCAAGAGCCATGGATTGCGCTTCTCCCCTCCCTTGACCCGACAACCATGGGATGGAAGGAACGGGACTGGTATCTCGGCGACGATGCTTCCAGCCGCCTCTTCGACCGCAATGGCAATGCAGGACCGACGGTTTGGGCCAACGGCCGGATCGTCGGAGGGTGGGCACAACGCGCCGACGGAGAAGTCGAATACGAACTGTTCGAAGACATCGGCTCTGAGGCAGGGAGAGCGGTGGCGGACCGCGCGGCGGCCCTCACGGCGTGGATAGGCGAGTTGCGGGTTACCCCGCGGTTCCGCTCACCTCACGACAAGGAATTAACTGGCTGACCTATCTCCTCCCCCACGAGCGCAGCGACGTTGGGGGAGGAAAGCCGAGGTCCCCCGGCTAGCGAACTAGGTCGGCGACCACCGAGAAGTGGTCCGATGCCTGCGACAGGATCACACCCACATCGGTCACCGCGAGGTCCGGCGTGTGAAACACGTAGTCAATCCGATACATGGGGTCCGCTGCGTTGGACGTGAACCCGTCTCCGACGCCGGCCTCCGCCCACGAGTCGATCCACCCCGCAGCCAGGAGCTCGTCGATCTGTCGCCAGCCAGGCCGGGCATTGAAATCCCCAACGAGAATGGCGGGTCGGCGATCGGCCCACACGTCGAGAATCGTCCCGATCTGCTCCGTGTGGACGGGATAGAGATCTGCCTCCGGATCCTCGTCGTGCACCGCGCTGTCGTTGACGTGCTGAAGATGCGTCGAAATGACCAAAACACTTCCGTCCCCGACATTGAGAGTGGCGCCCAGGTAGCCGCGGCGCAGGGGCGTCCCCACCAGAGGCAAATACTCACGCTCGATGCTGGTAATCGGGAAACGGCTGAGGATGGCGTTTCCCCAAGTGGGATCCGACGTACCGAAGAAGGCCGCATGTTCGAAGCCAAGGCGATACTGAAGAAGCGTGACCTGGTCGGTCACACCGCTGATGAGCCTCCCCCGCGGGACCTCCTGGAGTCCGACGACGGTCGCACCGGAGTCCTCGATGACTCTCGCAATCTCCTCGATATCGAAACCGCCCGATGTGTTGTACGAGGAGTGGATGTTGTAGGTCATCACTCGCAGTTCCGGCCCATCGATCTCCTGGTCCCCCGGTCTCGTTGCCAGAACAAAACCGAGGAGGGGGAGCAGGGAGGCGAGGGCGGCATAGGCCCAGGCCTGTTGTGACACACCGGGACGAGCGGCCGGGATTGCAATGGCGCCGGCAAGGCCGATCAGGGCAAACAACACGACCGCCCCGAGCCGGGCCTGTTGCTGAGTGAACCCCAGACCCAGATCGAGAGGCACGTAGTAGAGGAGGCCGAGGATCACGAAGAGGGACATCCCCGTCACGAGATAGGTGCCCGAGGCGCCCAAGCCTTGATCCTCAGTGTCGGGGACCATCGAGGCCCACACCAGTCCTGCGGCGGGTACGGCCAGCAAGCTCAAGATGTTGAACAGGAGCGGGTCACCCTCGGCGACCAACAGGGCGGACGTGACCACCACCAGCCCGAGTACCACGGCCACCCGGTTGCGCTCCAGGTAGGCGACGACGACGAGAGCCACGATGTTGAGGAGAGCGATACGCAGTTGGGTCTGGGCACCGCCGATTCCGGCTGCTTCCGAAGTCCACCCTTGGTTCTGGAGTATCAGCAACTGGAAGAAGAGGAACGGCCCGACTCCGACGAGCACGCTGCCCTGACTCCAGGTCACACCCCGGCGATCGATCGGAGGGCAGGCCCAGAGAGCCCAGAGCGCAGCGACCGAAATCGCCAGTACTCCAAAGAGCGGACCGATCCCCGACTGATAGGCGAGATCGAGACTCAGACCCATGCCCCTGATCGCACTGTCGATGGCCAGGCCCAAAAGGACACCGCCGACGAGAGCCGAACGGCCCATGCTCAAGAGAAGGGGGAGCAGACCCACAAATGCGGCCGTTCCGGCCGACGCCATCCAGAAGTCGATCGCCGGGTCGCCCGAGATCTGGTTGAAGGTTCTCCCAAGAATCAGCAGCCAAACACCCGACCACAGCGCACCCCGCACCGTCTGCCATTTTGAGATGATTGAAAACACCGCGCCGAACACGAATGGGGCCACAGCGATCGGGATCAGGTCGGTGACGCCGATGCCAATGGTGTCGCGTAGATACCAGGTGATCGATCCGAGGAGGAAGCGCACCGACTGCAACCCGAGCACCACCACCAGAGCGCCGAAGAGAGTCTTCAGAGTGCGGTCGGTCTGCGGTGAATCGAGCACGACCCGAACTTAGTGCCGGCGCGTGCTCAGAGAGGTTTCCAGGCCCCGGGTGCTTCTTTGACCACGTTGTCGAATTTCAGACCCATCAGCACCACCCCGGCACAGCCCGCATCCTTGGCCCGCTGCTCCATTTCGGTGGTGATACTCCAGGCTTCCTTGCGCCAGACATCGGGAGCAAGTTCGGCAAGCCTGTTCTTGAGACGCGTTCCGGCGGGAACCGATCCGATCGACTCCATTCGGTCGACCCACTCCGGACTGAAAGGCGGGATGATCATCAGATACACCGGCGGGTCGTCGTCCTCGAGTCGAAGCTGAGACATCTGGGACTCGATGACGTCGGGATCGAGAACAGGGCCGGCAACAAAGAACTGCGTGCCCAGGTCGATCCGCCGGCGGAATTGCCACTCCCTGAACCGGGTGGGCATCCCCACCTCGAGATCGGGGAGATCCTTTTGGAGGTTCGTCAGGTGGTCAACGATCTCATGATGATGGGCCAGATGGTCGATGTGCGGCACCGTGTCGCCGACGACCACGAGGAAGGAGTCGACACCGTTCCCCAGCGCCCCTCTCACCTCTGACTCGATGGCAAGGATGTTTCGATCCCTGGTGGAGACGACCACGGTCGGCTGGACGTTGGGGGTGTCGTGAGTAATCCGTGCCGAGAACGCATACGGCGAAACCCTGATCCGCCCAAAGACATTGTCGGTGACGAGCACGTGCTCCCACAAGGGAGAGAGGTCGCGGTGTCTCTGGTTGGGGAGCTCCGGGGGGTTGACCTCGGCAATTCGCGCCCAATCACCATTACGCGTCAGCAAGACGACCCTCCCTCGGCTTGCGGGCAACGAAGTACTTCGCCTGTGGGTGATGGCAGATGATCGCCGAAGTCGTCTGCTCCGGCTGATACTGATAGCCCGTCTCCTCGTTCACCACGATCCCCAGCCGATCTGCTCCGAGCAACTCCGCCACCGTCTGATTGTCTTCGAGGTCGGGACAGGCCGGGTAGCCCCATGAGTAGCGGCCACCCCGGTACTTCTGGCGGAACAAACCCTGCATCGTCGGACCATCCTCGTCGACGAAGCCCCACTCAGTCCTGATCCGGTGGTGCCAGTACTCGGCGAGGGCCTCGGCCATCTCGACCCCGAGCCCGTGTGCCAGGAGATACTCCTGATAACGATCGCCTTCGAACAACTCGGCAGTCCGTTCCGAAATGGCAGAGCCCATCGAGACGACGTGGAAGGCGGCATAGTCGAGATCGTTGGACTCGATCGGCCTGAAGAAGTCAGCGATGCAGTAGTAGGGATCCTCTTGCTGACGTGGGAAGCGAAACCGGGTCAGCTGGTTCTTGCGCGTGTCGTCTTCCCACACGACGAGCTCATCGCCATCGCCGTTAACCGGGAAGTACCCGTAGACGGCCTGGGGTGTGAGGAGGTCTTCGGATCTGGCTCCGGCCAGCTGCTCCCTCAGCAGAGGCTGCAATCGCTCTTTGAATTCGGCGTCGCTCTCCCCTTTCTCCGGGCGGTACTGCCACTGATTCCGGAACAGCGCGGTGAGATTCAGATAGGGCAGGAGTTCGTCGAGATTTCCGCCCTTGACAACACGCGTCCCGATAAATGGCGGCGTGAAGACTCGATTGTCCGAGGCGACACCCGGCGCCCTGGCCGGGACGGACGCCTCGGAATCCGACCGGGCCGACCGGATTCTCGGGGCCGAGGGCTCTGGCGCCGGTTCGCCCGCCACGATCCTTCCCATTGCGTCAAGACCGGCGAACGCGTCCTTGCCGTAATAGAGCGGACCGGAATAGCCCGATCTCAGGTCGGACTCGACATACCGGCGGGTCAAGGCTGCGCCTCCGAGCATCACCGGAACATCCCCCATCCCCCGTCGTTCCAACTCCTCCAGGTTGTCCCTCATGATGAGAGTGCTCTTCACCAGCAAGCCGCTCATTCCCAGCGCGTCTGCACCGGTCTCCTCCAACGCCTGGACCATCTCATTGATCCCGACCTTGATGCCGAGGTTGTGTACCTCGTAGCCGTTGTTGGCAAGGATGATGTCGACCAGGTTCTTGCCGATGTCGTGGACATCGCCTCTGACTGTCGCCAACACCACCGCCCCCCGGTGAATTGACTCCGACTTCTCCATCTTCGGCTCGAGATGAGCCACGGCCTTCTTCATGGTCTCGGCCGACTTGAGGACGAAGGGGAGCTGCATCTCGCCCGAAGCAAAGAGTTCGCCGACGGTCTTCATCCCTGCCAGCAAGAAGTCGTTGATTATCTCGAGCGGTCGGCTCCCTTGGTCAAGAGCCTCATCGAGATCGGCGATCACATTCTTCTGATCACCGTCCACGATCCGACGGGCGAGCCGATCGCTCACATCGAGACCCTCGTAGAGATCGACGTCGGTGGATTCGGAACGGATGTCCGCGAACAGCTCGAGGACCCGCTCGAGCGGGTCGTAGTCCTCGGTTCGCCGGTCGTAGATCAGATCGAGGCAAGCGTCTCGCTGCTCCGTGTCGATCCGGTTGAGCGGTTCGATCTTCCCTGCGTGCACGATCGCCGCATCGAGCCCGGCCTCCACAGCCTCGTGGAGAAACACGGAGTTGAGGACCTTGCGCGCCGGCGGGTTGAGGCCAAACGAGACGTTGGACACACCCAGAACCGTGCGTGTGCCCACAAGCTCGATCTTGATTCTTCCAATGGCCTCGAGCGTTTCCATAGCGTCACGTCTGAGATCGTCGCCGCCGGTTGAGAGCGGGAACGTCAGGGGATCGAAGATCAGGTCGGAGGGTTTGAGCCCGTATCGACTTACGGCCAGGTCGTGGATGCGATGGGCGATGCGCATCTTCCACTCCACGTCCCGCGCCTGTCCCTCCTCGTCGATGAGCAGACAGATCACCGCTGCTCCGTGTTTCTTGGCCAACCGGAACACCCTGTCGATGCGTGACCCCTCGCCGTCGCCATCCTCGAGGTTGGCGGAGTTGAGAAGGCTGCGGCCACCAAGACGTTCAAGACCTGCCTCCATCACCTCGGGCTCGGTGGAGTCCAACACAACGGGGACGGCCACATCGGTGGCGAAGCTCGCCGCCAGTCGCTTCATGTCCTCGACGCCGTCCCGACCGACGTAGTCGACGCAGAGATCGACCATGTGGGCGCCCTCCTGGATCTGGCCCTGTCCGATCGAGACACAGGCTTCGACATCGTCGGAGAGCAAGGCCTCGCGGAAGGCTTTGGAACCGTTCGTGTTGGCGCGCTCCCCGATCATGAGGAAAGCCGTGTCCTGATCGAAGGTGACCTGGGAGTAGATCGAAGCCGCCGAGGGGGCAAGCTGCGGCGACCTCACCTTCGGTGCGGCCGGGCGGACCTTGTCGACCACCGCCGCCAGATGCTCGGGCGTCGTGCCACAGCAGCCGCCGACAATTCCGACTCCGAGTTCGGTCACGAACTGGGAGAGGTGGTCGGCCAGATCGGTCGGACTCAGGTCGTATGCCATCTCTCCGTCGATCACCTGGGGCAACCCTGCATTGGGGATCGCCGATACCGGGACCGGCGAGTGACGGCTCAGATGTCGGAGCGGCTCCCACATCTCCTCCGGTCCTGTGGCGCAGTTGAGTCCGATCACATCGGGACCCATCGCTGCCAGCGATGTCAGCGCCGCGCCAATCTCGGTCCCCGGCAGCATCCGGCCGGTCAGCTCGATCGTCACCTGGGACTGGATGGGCAGTTCCACGCCGGCAACGGCCATCGCACGCCTTGCTCCTTCGATCGCCGCCTTGGCACCAAGTAGATCGAATTGCGTCTCGACTATCAGAAGATCGGCCCCTCCATCGATCAGCCCCGAGGCCTCGACTTCGTAGGCCTCCGCCAACTCTTCGTAGGTGACCTGGCCCAACGTCGCGAACTTGGTGCCTGGGCCCATGGACCCGGCAACGAATCTTGGGCGGCCGTCCTTTGCGACGTAGCCGTCGACAACTCCGCGGGCCAGTTGGGCCGAGGTCGCAGCGATCTCGTAGGCCCGGTCCTCGATGCTGTATTCGGCAAGAGGGATGGCGAACGCTCCAAACGAGTTGGTCTCCACGACATCGACACCGACATCGAGGAACGAACGATGAAGATCCTCGACGACGTCGGGGCGGGTCAGGTTGAGCAGATCGATGCAACCCTCGAACTCGGAACCGCCAAAATCCTCGGCCGTCAGGTTGCGTTCCTGCAGATTCGTCCCGGAGGCACCGTCGAAGATCACGACACCGGACACCACCGCGTCGAGGTAGGACGTCATCTCGGATACCTGAGATGAAAACGGATTGCGTTGCTCACTGCCATGCTCCTTGTCTCTTACGAAACGCCTCAGAGCACCTCGAGCAATCGCTCAGGTCACTCATCGTCCAGGCATTGGCACCGTGCTCTTGGTCGGTTGCCGCGGCGTCTTCGGGCCTGATCCCTCAGCCGCTCTAGATGAGCGTTTCTTCGGACCAAAGCCTATCGCCAAGTGCGCCCTGTGGGCAAGGCTTCCTTTAGATACGTGGCTCGAGGAAGACCACGGGGATCTGACGCTCGGTGCGGACCTGGTATTCGGCGTAGCCGTCATATGCCTCGACGGCCCGCGACCACCACTCGGCTCGCTCGTCGGCGTCAGCAGTCCGCGCCGTCATCGTGGCCCTGGAACCGGGCAACTCCACCTCGACATCCGGGGTTTCAACGAGGTTGAGATACCAGTCCGGGTGGAAGTCACGACCGCCATAGGAGGCGATGACAACGAGACGATCGGCATCCCGCAGATAGAGGAGTGGAACCGTGTGGTCCTCCCCCGACGAACGACCTGTCGTTGTCAGCAGGAGCATGTCGTTGTCGACAAGCCGCTTGCCAAACCGGCCTCCGGTCGCCCTGAACAGATGCTTGTGGAACGTCGAGGCGCGTCGCACGTTGACGTCTTTCATCGAACCCGGTCCTCGACGGTGCGCCGGAGAAGGTCGAGCCGCATCGCGCCGTTTCGAAGGATGGCCGCGTGGAACTCCCCCAGGTCGAAGCGCGACCCGAGACGGCTCTTGACGCCCGCGCGAATCGAGAGGATCTCCCTTTCCCCGAGCTTGTAGGCAATGGCCTGGCCCGGCCACCCGAGGTAGCGCTTCACCTCGGCCTCGGCCTGTTCGGCGGTTCGAAACCCGTAGACCCGCATGAACTCAACGGCGGTATCGAAGCCCCAGTCCTCGCCCGGGGCGATCGGCGACGTCTGATCGATCGGCTTGTTCAGATGGAGCCCGATGTCCACGACGATCCGTGCGGCCCTGTACATCTGCTTTGCCAGCATCCCGAAGTAGTGGCGGGCGTCATCGAAGTAGCCCAACTCGCCCATCAGGACCTCCGCATACATCGCCCAACCCTCTCCGTAACCGGGATACCAGGTCAGAACGCGCTGGGCTCTGCTCAGATTGTCCTTTTCGTGCATGGCCGTTGCGATCTGAAGGTGGTGCCCCGGGAATCCTTCGTGATAAGCGGTGGAAACGTGCTGATAAACGGGAATGACCTCCTGGTCACCAACGGCGTACCAGACGCCGCCAGGGCGACTGAAGTCTTCCGAGGGGCGCATGTAGTAGACGCCCAAGGGGCCACCCGGCGGGGCGATGTTGACGGTCAACGGGCGAATCACGTCAGGCACATCGAAGTGCCGGCCCGCGAGGTCATCAACCGCTTTCTTCAGCACGCCGTCGACGTACTCGAGAAGCTCCTCCTTGGAATTGACCGAACCGCCGGGGTCGGTCTCGAGGAAGTTCTTCACTTCCAGAACGCCGGCTCCCGGGATGACTTCGTCGCCCACTCTGATCATCTCGTCCCGGAGTCGGTGGAACTCCTGCCACCCCCATGCGTAGGCCTCGTCGGGGTCGATTCCGATTCCGACGAGTCGGTCGGCAGAGCGCTTGTAGACGTCCGGTCCCACCGCGTCCTCATCAACAGCATCCGGCATATATGACTCGAGGAGCCAGGTGGAGAATCGCCCGGCCTCCTGTTTTGCGTGGGCGACGGCAGAAGAGAGGCGCTCCGTGAGGAACCCTCCGTCTGCGGCTTTGGTCAGCAGCTCGTCGAATGCCGAATCGTCGCCGGACAAGACCCGAGCCTGGTCGGCGACGCTGTTGACCTGGCGCTTGGCAACGACAATCCTCGTCTGTCGGCCCGCGTCGAGTCGGGCGGCGTAGTCGTCAAGCGGCTTCTCAATGGTCTCGAGGCGACGGATGATGTTGTTCCACTCTTCGACCGAGCCGGTTGGCATGAGGTCGAACAGCGAACGGATCGACCCAAAGCCGGAACCGAGGTGTCTGAGGTCACGGAAGTGGTCGCCTGCCTCGAACGATGCGACCTGCTCGTCGATCGAGGCAACTATGACCTGTGCAGCCAGGCTTTGGCGAGGGTCGGGGGCCTCCAGGTGAAGCGACAACTCGGCCCGATACCTGCGAGCCAGGTCCTGGCCGGCTTCGATGCCGTCCATTCCCCAACCATCCCCCCACTCGTCATGACGTCCTTGGACTCCAAGGGAGGTCGCCAGCGGCGGAAAGAGCTCTGACAGTTCGTCGACGTATGAGTCGGCGATCTCGAAGGCAGAATTCATGATTCGACGGTACCAAGCTGGTTTCTGGAGGCGATTAGACCCGTATGCGGGCCTAACTACCTGAGGTTCTCAGAACCGCGGATCAGCCGAGGCTGTTGATGTACTCGACCAGAGCGGCGATGTCTCCGGAAGAAAGCTGGTCGCCGTATGTCGGCGGCATGACCGCTGGAAACCCTTCGACCACCTGAAACGCCGGATCGACGATCGACGTTTCCAGATAGGCGTCGTCCGCGGTAACGGTCTCTCCGCCTTCGAGGGGTCGTTCGGAGCCGGCAAGGCCCTGCCATGTAGGTCCGACACTGGCATTCCCGTCGGTGGTGTGACACGCAAGACAGCCCGTATTGAGAGCGATCTCCTCACCGGGAAGCCCCGTCTCGGGAGGGGGCGCGACCTCGCCGCCGTTGTCGCCTCCGCTTTCGATGCCCCCGGTGCCTCCGCCGTCGCCGCCGAAGTTCATGTTGGACGCGATGATCACCATCGGGATGGCTATCGCGATGGCGGCGAACAGGCCGCCTGCGAATCCCAGGAAGAGCATGAATCCCTTCCCGAAGACCGAATCCTGGCTTTCCGGTTCCGTGGTTGGTGTGTCTGCAGTCACAACGCAATCCAAGCAGCGACAAGGCGTTCGAGGCAAGCTGGCAAAGGCCCTGGCCCGGAGGACCATTGTCCCAATTCCGCGAGGGGGCACCTGCTACCGATTTGGCTGGTCACCCCTTGACCACGCCAAGGGGTTTCAGGCGAGCGACCTTGGCGGCCAGATCGGCCTGGGCGCAGACGTCGGCGACGGCGTCTACGTCCTTGTAGGCGTATGGAGCTTCTTCGGAAAGAAGCCGCACCGAACCCGGACGCACCGAGATACCCGAACTCTCCAGTCGCCTACGAACCTCCTGACCCGAAGCGACGCCCTTCGCCTTCTTGCGGCTCATGACCCGCCCCGCGCCGTGTGCGGCTGAGTCGAAACTCGGGTTGGAATCGGATCCCCGGAGCACCCAAGAAGCCGTGCCCATGCTGCCGGGGACCAATACCGGCTGGCCCACCGACCTGAGGTCCGGGGGAAGCTCCGGATGACCGGGCCCAAACGCCCGGGTGGCCCCCTTGCGATGGACACACAGCGGCACGCTCCGACCACCGACTTCGTGAGACTCGATCTTGGCCAGGTTGTGGGCAACGTCGAACACGAGAGGCATCTCGATGTCTTCTACCCCCAGTGCAACGGCAAAGGCCTGCCGGGCTTCGTGGGCCAGAATGTGACGGTTGGCCCAGGCGAAGTTGGCGGCCGTGGCCATCGCCGCCAGGTATTTCTCCCCCTCTTGCGACTGGACCGGCACACATGCGAGTTGGCGATCAGGAACGTCGATCCCGTAGCGGTGCATCGCCTCCCCCATGAGTCGAAGATGATCGGTACAGGTCTGATGACCGAGTCCCCGGGACCCGCAATGGATCATCACAACAACCATCCCCTCGGCCAGGCCATACACGGCCGCAGCCTCGTCGTCGAGGATCGAATCCACCACTTGCACCTCGAGGAAGTGGTTTCCCGAGCCCAACGAGCCAATCTGAAGTCTTCCCCGCTCCTTCGCCCGATCGCTGATGGCGTTCAAGGCGGCGCCTTGCGAAATTCCCAGTTCCTCACAACGTTCGAGGTCGCCATCCACTCCATACCCCTGGTTGAGGGCAGCGGCGGCGCCCCTGCGCAAGATATCGGTGAGCAGTCCGGCCGGAGCAATCCCACCCTTGCCAACGCCGCGAGGGATGCGTCGGGCCAATTCCGACATGATGACATCACGATGCGCCTCGAAGTCTGGCTCGGTGAGTTGGGAGGCGATGAGCCGAACGCCGCAGCAGATGTCGAACCCGACCCCGCCAGGAGACACCACTCCGTCATCGTCGACGGCGGTGGCGGCAACGCCACCGATGGGGAAGCCGTAACCCCAGTGGATATCGGGCATGGCGAACGATGCCTCGACTATTCCTGGGAGGTGGGCGACATTGGCCACCTGGACGGTGGCCCGGTCCTTCTGGACATGCTCCATGAGGGCCTCGGAGGCGAAGATGCGTCCCGGCACCCTCATCCCCTCCTCTTGGGGAAGGTCCCATACGACCTCGGATACACGTCTCAGCTCCATGACATCAGTGTGCCGCCGAATGGCGGAGCCGGATAGAGGCCAAAGCCTCGACCCGATCAAACGTCGAAATAGACCCGCCCTATCCAACCATCAGGAGTCTCTTCGACCGCCAGATCGTGATAGGTGACGGCCTTGATCGGAGGGCCGAGAACCTCAATATCTGCGATGGGCACTCCGCCGGCCCTGACCAACGCATTTGTCGGAGCCGACAAAGTGATCACGATGTCGATCGGAATGAGATCCTCAACTTCTGACCGGTACAGCAGATCAGAAAGAACGTCCACGACCAGGTCTTCGACCGAGCCGGCCTCGACCATGGCCTCAATGGTCAGCCCGGCCTCAGCGACCCCTCCCGAAGCCACCAGGGCGAACATTCCGGTGGCTAGTTCACTAATCAGACCGGCAAGGGTGGGCGCGGTCGCCTCGATCCCGGTGTCAGCAGTGTGAGACAGAACTGTGTACGGCAATGAATGTCATAGTAAATGTGTGGTGGACAGAACCGACCCTGCCACACGTGAAATGAACTCTGCCGCAGTCAACCTGTTGTTAGCCGGCGATGTCATGACGGGACGCGGAATCGACCAGATTCTTCGACATCCGAGTGAACCCGTGCTCCACGAGTCATGGGCGAAGTCCGCCATGGACTATGTGGAACTCGCCGAGCGGCGGAACGGACCGATCCCACGCTCGGTGGGCGACGAATACATCTGGGGAGACGCCCTCGACACTCTTGGGCGATCGGATCTAGCGGCCCGAATCGTCAATCTGGAAACCGCAGTGACCGTCAACGATATGCCATGGGTCGGCAAGGGCATCAACTACCGAATGCACCCCGCCAACGTCGAACGAACTGTCGCGGGCAGAGCTGACTGCTGCGTCCTTGCGAACAACCATGTACTCGACTGGGGTTACTCGGGGCTCGAGGAGACCGTCGCCTCTCTGCAGGATTCGGGCCTCCGCCCGGTCGGTGCCGGCCACGATGCCCTCGCCGCCGCCAGACCGGTACGGATCCAGCGTGCGCCCGGACGCGCAGTGGTCGTCGTCGCCCTTGGGACGATCTCCAGCGGAATCCCCGCGTCGTGGGCCGCTCGTGAAGACCGGCCCGGTGTGGCGCTGGCGCGCTCGCTCGGCTCTGCCGAGATCGATGCCGTGGCCGCAAGCGTCGCCACCGTCGCCCGAGCGAACGACGTGGTCGTGGCTTCCATCCACTGGGGTGGGAACTGGGGATACGTCATTCCCAAGGCGCACCGGCGTTTCGCCCGGGCCCTCATCGCCGAAGCCGGAGTCCACGTAGTGCATGGCCACTCCTCCCATCACCCACTGGGGATGGAGGTGTATCGAGGCAGACTGATCCTGTATGGGTGCGGTGACCTCATCAACGACTACGAGGGCATCCAGGGTCACGAACAGTTCCAGCCCGATCTCGGGCTGCTCTACCTGGCGACGATCGATCCGAAAGGCGCGCTGGAACATCTCGAACTCATCCCGCTGCGGAGACGCCTATTCCGACTTCAAGCTGCATCGAGCGAGGAGCGATCGTGGCTGCAACAGCGACTCACGGAGCATGGCCGCTCCCTGGGGACGCGGGTCAACGTGAGCAGGGAGGGCAATCTGGCGCTCGACTGGTGAGCTAGGAGCCCGCTGGCACAAAATGGGTAAGGAACCAGTCGCGGGCCAAGGCGGCAACCTGCTCCAGTTTTCCCGGCTCCTCGAATAGATGTGAAGCGCCGGGAACGATCTCGATTTGCCGTTCGCAGATCAGTTCGGCCATCGCCTGCCGATTGAGCTTCTCCACTACCCCGTCGTTGCCTCCCACGACGAGAAGGGTGGGCGCCCTGACCCGGGAGAGATAGGGTCCGGCCAGGTCGGGCCTGCCACCACGAGATACGACCGCGGCGATATCTGCAGTCTCGTCGGCAGCGGCTGCCAATGCGGCCCCGGCGCCGGTCGAAGCACCGAAGTAGCCGATGGGGAGGCCGGCGGCCGTGTCTTGCTGCATCGCCCAGTCCGTGACCTCCCGTAGCCTGGTCCCCAACATCGGAATATCGAAAACGTTGGTACGGTCGCGACCCTCGACAGGCGTCAGCAAGTCGAACAGAAGGGTTCCCAACGAGGCTGCATTGAGAACCTCAGCAACGAAACGATTACGAGGGCTGTGGCGGCTGCTCCCGCTCCCGTGGGCGAAGATGACCAGGCCGACGGCCGTCTCGGGCACCGCCAGCAGACCGGCCAGCGTCACCGGGCCTATGTCTATCTTTATCGATTCGGACATCGCCTGCCCCGGGTGCGTCTATTACGAAGCTTTCTTCTTCTTGTGCTCGATCACGGCATCGCTGCCCGGGAACACCCAACCCTCATGGCCGTCCGGCCAGCGGACCAGATACCGAATCTGATCGTGCTCGTCCCGGACTTCCAGGATCTCACCTTTCCGTTCGACTTCTCCAACCCGATGTCCCATGATCACGAGACGATCGCCGGGCTTGCCACGCATCACAACCTCCAGGCCTCTGTGATCACAGCATTGGCACGTGTGACGGTCTGCTTCTAGAGACCAAAGACCCAACTAGACGGGCCACTCCTCCGGAGGCAGTGAATCCGTCTCGGCTTCCAGGCGGGCCACGTAGGCGGCGGCCTCGCTGCGTCGGCTCATGCCCATCTTGGCTAGGAGGTTGGAGACGTAGTTCTTGACGGTCTTCTCTGCCAGGAACATCGCCTCGGCGATCTGCTTGTTGGTCATGCCGTCGGTGATGTGATGGACGATCTCGCGCTCCTGGTCGCTCAGTTTCGCCAGCAAGGGATCCCGTTTCGGACCAGAACGGAGACGCTCGAAGAGCTTGTCGGTCATCTCCGGATCCAACAGCGACTCCCCCGCCCCAACCCGGCGGATGTCGTCGACCAGGTCGGTCCCCTTGACACGCTTGAGGACGTAACCGGCGGCGCCGGCGAGGATCGCCGACATCAAGGCTTCCTCGTCCGCAAACGAGGTGAGCATCAGCACCTTCACATCAGGGAAACGGTCTCTGATGTCGCGGCACGCCTCGACACCACTTCCGTCGGGAAGCCGCACATCCAGGACGACCACGTCCGGCTCGTCGTATCCGACACGGCGAACGCCATCTTCGACCGTGCCCGCTTCGCCAACAACCTCCAGGTCTTCCTCGGCATCGATCATCGCTTTAATGCCGGCGCGCACAACTTCGTGGTCATCAACCAAGACAATTCGAATCGGGTCCATCACGGGCCACGTTATACCGGCCGGTAACGTCAACCGAAGATGACAAGCGAGATCCCTGTCGAACGTCTTTCCAGTCTCATCAGCGCCGCGGCTGCCGTGGTTGGTGAGGTCGACCTCGATCGTGTTCTCAGAAGACTGGTTTCCGAGGCGAGATCCCGGAGCGGCGCGCGTTATGCGGCCCTGGGCGTTTTAGGAAATCACGGGGTCCTTTCCGACTTCATTCACGAGGGCGTGGACGAGGAGACGGCCCGCCACATAGGCTCACTTCCCCAGGGTCGGGGCGTCCTCGGCACCGTTGTTCGTGAAAAGAAGACCATCGTCCTCGACAACATCTCCGAACACCCTGACTCCTATGGATTCCCCGAGGGGCACCCGGAGATGGAGTCCTTCCTCGGCGTTCCGGTTGGTGCCGGGAGCAGAGCCTTCGGCAACCTCTACCTGACCGACAAGCCGGGAGGATTCACCGAGAGCGACGTTGCGATGGTCGAGGCACTGGCGCTGATTGCCGGTTCGGCCGTCAACACGGCCCGACTCAGAGAGCGACTCAAGGCCACCGCGATCATCGAAGACCGTGACCGAATCGCTCGAGATCTCCATGACTCGATCATCCAGGATCTCTTTGCCATTGGTCTGAGCCTGCAAAGCATGTCGGACCGGGTTTCGGAGGAGTCGATATCGGTGGTGCTGGACCGGTCTGTTGACCAGCTTCACAGCGTCGTTGAGACCCTCCGGCGATACATCTACGAATTGCGGTCCGCCGACGGGCTGCGGGAGACCCTCAGCCAGCAGCTATCCAGGCTGACCGAGCGCATGGGAAGTGCCTACCCGACAGAGGTCACGCTCGAGGTGCTGGATGACATCGACGAAGTCGACGCGAGCGTTGCCGAGGAAGTCCTCAAGCTCGTAACCGAAGTCCTGTCGAACGCCCTCCGACATTCCCGGGCCGAGCATCTCACTCTTCAGGGCCGCGGCGGAGACGGAGAGTTGGTGATAACCATCAGCGATGACGGGAAAGGTTTCGATCCCGACAACGTCAGCCGCGGAATGGGTCTTCTGAACATGAAGGAACGCGTCCGAAGACTCGGCGGAAAACTCTCGATTGAAACGGCCGAGGGCTCGGGTACGACAGTGGCTATCCGGCTTCCGACTCAGTAGACGTCGAGTTCTCGACAAGTGCGGCCGCCAAGCCGTCGAGCCAGTTACGAACGGCTGCGTCTGCGTATCGTCCCAGGACCGCACGGTCCGCAACCTTGCCGACGAACCCGAGTGGGGGCTCGTAGGTGCCTTCTATGGCGATCCGGGTGCTGTTCTTCCCCACATGGGCCAGGAGAAGTTCGGCCTCGAGCTTGGGAAAGAGAACCTGGGCTCCGGTAGCGGTCCATGTGATCGGGTAGGCGATTCCGGTTCGATGCAGTTCCGCCGTACCGATCCGCAGCTCGACCTCCTTGGCATACCCGTCGACCCAAGGGCTGACCTTGGAACGAAGCTCCTCTCCCTCCCGATATGCCACGTCGGCCATATCCGTCAGATTGTTGCGAAGGGAATCGAGCCGGGTTTCGACGTCCGAGACGTTTAGAGGCACGTGAGTGAAGTAGTGGACGAACATGGTCAGAGCCGCCCCGGCCTCGTCCTGACACTGAACGGCCCGCTCGATGACATTCCGGTGATCTCTGAGATCTCCACCGCGACTACATGGGGAAATGACGAAATGGGCTGCATCCCGCCCCTGCTCAGCGGGGAGCCGAGCACCTGCCGATACTTGTCGAACAGACCCGACAGAGCAGCCTGAATCGTCGCGTCGTCGGTTGCGACGGTCGCAACACCCTTGACGATGACAGAGGTCCAGTCTCCCGTCTCTTCGTCGAACTTGGAGGCCTCGATCGAAACCACGGGATTGGCCTCGATGCCCGAGAACCGGCGGCCCGACTTGGTTCTGAACAGGATTCGTTTGCCATCCACGATGAACGACATTGGAGTCACATAGGGCTCACCATCGACCACCACACCAATGTGCGCCACGAGTGAGTCCTCGAGGAGTTCCAGCGCTTTGGCTTCGGTGATCGGTTCCATCGTCTACTCCGTCGTCGGGTCGGTGATCGCCCAGAGCACATCTTTGATGGAAACCATGCCGAGCACCTTGCCCATCTCGTCGACCACCGGGAGGTGGCGGTACCCCGTGGCGAGCATCCAATCGGCTGCATCGTCGACCGACATCTCCGGGCCGAAGGTGTCGGGAAGGGAGGTCATCCAGTTGCTGATCGGATCCCGGTCAAGATCGGCGAATTGCGCAACAGCATTGAGAACGTCGCGCTCGGTGAATATGCCCTCGAGGGCGCCGTCGACCTCGACCGCTATCGAGCCGACCTCTGACTCCTTCATCAACTCCGCTGCCTTGCGCAACGTGTCGGTTGGCTTCATCTCGACGATGGCACCACTTACCAACTCTCTGATTGTCATCAGATCCTTCCTTGAGAACTCTTGGGTCTATTTTGGTCAATACTTGCCGGAATTCTCATGGACCGAAGTCCCAAACCGTCGGGACTTCGGCTACTAGTGGTCTGTCGCACAAATGGTGTCAGGGTGTCTCCGAGTCATCGGCGTTCGCCTCGCAAGGACGCACAACGAAGGCGCACCTGTAGGTGCGTCGAGGCGGAGGACACCGCGAGCGGCGTCGAG
>JAYEGJ010000039.1:0-13944 GCA_034658975.1 Actinomycetota bacterium | reverse complement strand
CGAGTCGGTGGGTCTGCTCACCAACGCCTGCGACACGTTCGGTCAGAAAGCGGTTGACGGCTTGGAAGCCAACCGGGAACGGGCCGATGAGCTTGTCGGCAAAAACGCCATCATCGTCACAGCCCTCAACCCCTACATCGGCTACGACAACGGGGCGAAGATCGCCAAGGAAGCCGTCGCCACGGGGCGGTCGGTGCGTGAGTTGGTGTTGGAGGCAGACTTGATGTCGGCTGATGAGCTCGACGTGGCGCTGGACATCAAGAAGATGACCGAGGGCGGCGTCCGCTAGCAACGGCCGTTCTTTCATCTGGCGTGCAACGAGTCGGTCTCAGGCCGACGCGTTGCACGCGAGACGTTGGAAACAGCTAAACGTTGAGCAACACGACGTAGAAGGCCAGATAGATCAGGATGAAGACAAATCCTGACCGCCAGTCGTGACGACCGCGGATCGCCAGGACCAGGGCCACCACCCCGACCGCGGCCGCGGCGGCGAGCGAACCGGGGATGACCAGGCTGGTGGTCACCGCGATCGGGGCGATTAGCGGCCCGATCCCGATCGACAAGGTGGAGTCGACAAACGTCGCTCCGAGGGCGTCACCGATCGCCAACTCGGATTGCCCCCGCTTCATGGCCGTGATCGTGACCACGAGTTCGGGCAGCGAGGTCCCGATCGAGGCCAGGAAGAATGCCACCAAGTACTCGGGCACCGAGATCGCCGACGCCAGCTGAGTCAGCCCCCACACCGCCACTATGGTGGCGCCGCCCACTATCGCGAGCGAGAAGAGGGCGATGAAGGTCTTCTTCGCCTTGGCTGCCGCCTCCAACTGGAGGGGCATCTGCGCTCCTGAGGGGGGTGGGCCCCAGGTGACAGCCGAACCGATGATCCACGCCGAGACCAGGACGACGGCGTCAAGACGGCTGATGTCGCCGTCGGCCATCAGTGCCACGCCGAGCAAGAGAGCGAACACGGTGGCGATTCCGATTCGCGCCACCCGTCTCTTCGAGATCACCAGCGCCCCGCCGACGATCGGGAGCAGCCCGAGGATGAGCGTCACCTGGGTGGCCGCCGAGCCGACGGAGTCCCCGACGTTGAGATCACCGTGACCGGACACGGAGGCGACGATCGAGTTGGCGATCTCGGGCAGGTCGGTGCCGACCGCCAGCAGGGTGAAACCGATGACAAATGGGGGGAGTCGGGTGCCCGCAGCCAGGTCAGCCGTGTGGTCGACGGCTCTGCGGCTGGCAAGAACCGAGACGGTGAAGCCGACTATGACCGCCAGCACCGCGATGGCGGCATCCAATGTCGGATTCCCGGTCATCAGTCGGCTCCCGCTGACCCGGCCCGGCTCCGGATCCACTTCTCGAGTTCGACGGCACAGAACACGCCGGTCGACACAATGAGCACTATTCCGAGGTCGGCGAGGGACAGGGCCTGGGTGTGGAGAAGCCTCTGCATTGGTCCCCAGTAGACGATGATGATCTGGATTGCCGCCGTCACCAGAACGGTCCACAGCAGAGGTTTGTTGCTCGCCAGGCCCAGACTGAACAGTGACCGGCGCTCCGAACGAATCGCCAATGCGTTGCCCAATTGCAGAAAAGCGAGAGCGGTGAAGATCATTGTTTGCCAGGGACGGCCGGTGGCTTCGCCCCAAACCCCAAGGCCGAGGGTGAGAAAGCTCATGAGGAGCCCAATGGAGATGACCTGCTGCCAAACGCCGTGGGCGAAGATGCTCTCGTCGGGTGGGCGTGGCTTGCGTTTCATCACATCCGGCTCCGCTGGTTCGATGCCGAGCGCCAACCCGGGAAACCCGTCGGTGACCAGGTTGATCCACAGGATTTGGACCGGAAGAAGCGGGATGGGGAGGCCGACGAAGGGGCCGAGGAACATCACCCAGATCTCCCCAGCATTTGAAGTGAGGGTGTAACGCACGAACCTTCGAATGTTGTCGTAGATACGGCGTCCTTCGCCGACGGCGGTGACGATGGAGGCGAAGTTGTCGTCTGTGAGGACCATGTCTGCAGCTTCCTTGGCGACTTCGGTGCCCGTCACCCCCATTGCCACACCGATGTCGGCCGAGCGCAACGCGGGAGCGTCGTTGACCCCATCCCCGGTCATGGCGACGATGTCGCCTCGGCTCTTCCAGGCTTGCACGATGTCGAGTTTCTGCTCAGGCGAGGTCCTGGCGTAGACGGCGATCTTCTCGACATGGTCGGACAGGCCAAAGGCATGCTCCGAAGCGAGTTCGGTGCCGCTCATGACACTTCCGTCGTGATCGAGGATCCCCAGCCTCATCGCAATGGCCTTGCCTGTCGCTGGGTGATCACCGGTGATCATGACCGGGGTGATACCTGCGGTACGACACGCCTCCACCGCCTCCAGAGACTCGGCTCGCGGCGGATCCGCCATGGCAACAAGGCCATACAGGACGAGATCCTTCTCAGATTCGAACATGTGGCTCAGTTCGCCGTCGTCGACGCTGCGCCCGGCCACAGCCAGCACCCGGTAGCCCTCGGCAGCGAACGTCGCGGCCTGTTCGAGAACAGCATCGCGCAGGGCCGGAGTGAATCTGTGATTGCCTTCCCGGGTTGCCACCTCTTTGATCACGTCGATCATCGCCTCGATAGCTCCTTTGGCAGCGACGAGACCAGCGGTTCCATCGGTGGAGTGATGGATCGTGACCATGCGCTTGCGATCGGAGTCAAACGGGATCTCGGCGATGCGGGGGAGGATCTTGTCGATCCGGTCTCGCTCGAACCCTCCTTTGGCGGCGACGGCAAGCAGGGCGCCTTCGGTCGGGTCGCCGATGATGCCCCAGTCGTCTTCGGCGGCCGCAGGTGGCACCAGGATGGCGTCGTTGCACAAGGCTGCGACGGTCAACAGAGAGGCCATCGGCATCCCAGGTGCGACATCCGCAGGCCTGCCATCGAAGAGGATCTCACCCGTCGGCGAGTACCCGGATCCTGTCACCTCGCCCTCTTGTCCGAGGGTCCACACCTTCTCGATCAACATCCGGCCTTCGGTCAGTGTCCCGGTCTTGTCGGTGCAGATCACTGTCACCGATCCCAGTGTTTCAACAGCCGGGAGTTTGCGAATGAGTGCGTTGTGGCTGATCATCCGCTGCGCGCCCAATGCCAGCCCGATGGTGACCACGGCCGGGAGAGCTTCTGGAATGGCCGCGACCGCCAAGCTAACTGCCACCAGGAACATGTCTTCGACATCCTCTCCGCGGGCCACGCCAACGGCGAACACAATGACGCAGATGATGATGGCTGCCGCAGCAATCCAACGGCCCATAACGGCCAGCCGGCGCTGCAATGGTGTGCGTGGTGCTTGATGGGATTTGAGTAGGCCGGCGATCTCGCCGAGCGCGGTTTCCATCCCTGTGGCGACCACGATGCCTCGAGCGCGGCCGTAGACCACAGCCGTTCCCTTGAAGACCATATTGTGGCGATCGCCGACCATCTCACCCTCGTGCGCTGGTATCGGGTCGGGGTTCTTGTCGACCGGCACAGATTCGCCGGTGAGTGCGGCTTCGTTGACTCGCAGATTGGGGCATACCGCGAGCCGGGCATCGGCGGCGACGACATGACCGGCTTCGAACACGACGACGTCTCCCGGAACCAACTCCGGGGCAGTCACCGTCTGCTCCGTCCCCTCTCTGACGACCCGGGCATTCGGAGCCGCCATGGTCCGGAGCGCTGCCATGGCCCGTTCGGCTCGATACTCCTGGTAGAACCCAATCGCAGCGTTGAGGATGACGATTGCGCCTATGACGATTGCGTCAGTCGGCTCACCGATCGCCACCATGATGACGGCGGCCCCCAGCAAGACCATGATCATCGTGTTGGCGAACTGCGAGAGGAAGAGCCGCCACGCCGGCTGCGTAGGCTCCTCCTCCAGCTCGTTCGGTCCATACCGTTCCAGACGCTCTGCGACTTGGGCTCCGGACAAGCCTGTGGCGCTGCTGGTATCGAGCCTGACCTCGAGGGCGTCGACGTCCTCAGCCCACCAGGTGTGCTTCTGAGATGACACCGTGGTCAAAGCTACCGCTCCACAGTATTCAAGAGTATCGGTCGAGGGTGTCGGTGACCGTCTGGGGCATGGTTCGAGTGTCGCTGGCCTGGGGTTTCTCGTTAAGGGGCATGCGATGGATGGCAATGTGACTTTAGGCCCTCGCCGTCACTCCCCGATTTGAGGTATCTGTGAAGTACCTCGAACAGAGAGGTCATGGTGAGCACGAGATTTCTGATCTACGTTGCGTTGACTTGGGCGATCATTGGGTTGGTAGTCGCGTTTCTGATGCGTCGCCGCGGCCATGACTTCTCTGTCTGGCTGCTGCTCGGTGTGGCATTGGGGCCTTTGTCGATTCCCCTTGCCATCGAGCGTGTTCGATGTCACGCTGCTGCCGAGCACCAGTCTCGAGACACACCCACGCCGCCGCATGTGGGATTCGACCTGCTCGCCGGCATAGACGGGTCGGTAGATGCAATATCGGCCGTTGACATCGCTGTTGCCCTATTCGGCGGACGGGTGTCAAGTGTGACGTTGGCGACTGTCCTCGATTGGGATTCGGAGGGCACCCACTCGGGCCAGGAGATGCAGACAGAGGCCCGGGAGATGCTCGACGAGGCAGCCGGTCAGGTTCTCTACAACCCGGTCGATACCGTTGTCCTCTTCGGAAGGCCGGATCAGGCGTTGAAGGAGTTCGCCAGGACTTCTGGCATGGAATTGATTGTGGTCGGAGCCCGCGGACATGGCACCTCGGAGACCCTATTTGGGAGTATCACGAGAAATCTCGTGGGTGGTAGCGAGATCCCCGTGTTCGTGGGCCCGGCCCATTCGTCGCTCCAATCGGGAATGACGATGAGGGGTGAGACAAGTAGGTAGGAAAGGTCGATGAAGGTGAAGCTCACCAAGAATGAAGCACTGCTGACCCTCGGGATTGCGGCCACAGTGGGCTGTGATGGCTGCATCGAGCACCACGTCGAAGACGCGGTCGTGGCCGGGGCTACCCAGGAAGAGGTCCAGGAGACCATCGAGTTGGCGAGGCGGATCGGCGGGAAACCGTCGGCGCACTGCTGCGACGAGGCGATGGAAGCCCTCGACGAAGTGAGTGGGGTTCCCATCTAGGGAAGTACCAGGAACCCCCTCCCGATCCCATTCCTATTCCCCGTCCAGGGCTTCCATGAGGGTGGTCCACCCGAGGCTGGCGCACTTGATCCTCACCGGATACTGGCGCACACCCTGAAGGGCCTCGATGTCGCCCAGGACGGCGCCCGGTCGGTCCGGGTCAAGACCGGCGTCCCCGTCTTCGTCGATGGACATCATCTGGCGGAACTTCGTCACGAGTTCGGCGATCTCGGTGCGGGACTTCCCCTTGATGGCCTCGGTCATCATCGATGCGGAGGCTTGGGATATCGAACATCCCTGGCCAGACACCGCGACGTCGCTGACGGTGTCGCCCTCGAATCGAAGCTCGACGTGTATCTCGTCCCCGCAGAGGGGGTTGACTCCCTCGGCCGATGATTCGGGGTCGGTCAGGTGCCCCTTGTTTCGGGGATTTCGGTAGTGATCGAGAATGACTTCCCGGTAAAGCTCTTCGAGGGCCATTAGGAGATCACCACTAGTTCACCCCGAAGATCTCGCCGGCCCGGCGGAGCCCTTGGATGAGAGCGTCGATGTCGGACTCCTCGTTGTAGACATAGAAGCTCGCCCGCGCGGTCGCAGTCACTCCCAAACATGCCATCAGAGGCTTGGCACAGTGATGTCCTGCCCGGACGGCCACGTCCTGCTCATCGAGGATGGTGGCGAGGTCGTGGGCGTGGACGCCCTCCATGGTCATCGAGATGACCCCTCCCCGTGACTCCATGTCGCTGGGTCCCTGGACGGCCAGCCCCGGCACATCGCCGAGACGGTCCAGAGCGATGGCGGTCAATTCCTGGTCATGTTCGAAGACGGCGTCCATGCCGATCGAGTCGAGGTAGTCGATCGCTGCATGAAGCCCCACCGCCTCGATGATCGGAGGCGTGCCCGCCTCGAATCGGTGGGGGATGTCCGCCCAGGTGGCCTCGTGCAGGGTGACGTTGGAGATCATCTCGCCACCGCCCTCGAACGGCTCCGTCTCCTCCAGTGCCTCCAAACGGCCCCAGAGGACACCAATGCCTGTGGGGCCGAGCATCTTGTGAGAAGAGAAGGCGACGAAATCCGCACCCATCTTCTGCACATCGACGGCCGAGTGGGGGACGAGTTGGGCGGCGTCGACGACCACCCTCGCCCCGCGGGCGTGAGCCAGGCGGGCGATCCGGGGCACGTCGGGAATCGTTCCGAGAACATTGGACATCCCGGTCACCGCAACGACCTTGACCGAGTCGGTCAGCTTGGCTTCAAACGCCTCCATGTCGAGTCGCCCGTCGCTGGTGATGGGCACGTGGTCGAGGACGGCCCCGGTGCGTTTGGCAACCATCTGCCAGGGAACGAGGTTGGCATGGTGCTCCATCTGCGTGGCGAGGATCACATCGCCTTTCGAGAGATTCTCCAGTCCCCAGCCAAAGGCCACGGTGTTCAAGGCGGTGGTTGCGCCCCGCGTGATGATCACCTCGCGTTCGCTCGCCGCCCCGATGAACTCGGCGACGCGACGCCGGGCCGCCTCGTAGGCGTTGGTCGCGGCCACCGAGAGCTTGTAGGCGCCGCGGTGGACGTTGGCGTATGACGTGCGGGCAAATGTGTCCATCGCATCGAGGACGGGGATCGGCTTCTGTGACGACGCACCCGAATCGAGGAAGTGGACCCCCGATTCGAGGATCGGGAAATCCGCCTTGAGGTGCGAGAGGTCGGTGACCACTAGCCGACCATCGTCCTGAAAGAGTCGTATCCATCTTCCTCGAGTTGGGCGGCTAGTTCGGGGCCGCCACTCTGAAGCACCTTCCCGTCCATGAAAATGTGGACGTGGTCGGGTGTGATGTAGTCGAGAAGACGCTGGTAGTGGGTGATGATCAAGAAGCCACGGTCTTCGCCGGTGAGCTTGTTGACGCCTTCGGCGACGGTCCGTAGTGCGTCGATATCGAGTCCCGAATCGGTCTCGTCCATGATGGCCAACTCAGGTTCGAGCACTGCCATCTGCAACACCTCGTTGCGCTTCTTTTCTCCGCCCGAGAAACCCTCATTGAGGTAGCGGTCGGCGAAGGATGACTCCATGCCGAGCTCTTTCATCGCATCGATGACCTTGAGGCGGAGCTCGAGAACGGTCAGGTCAACACCGGTGCGGTTGGACAGGGCCTGACGGAGGAACTGGATGACCGAGACGCCGGGGATCGACTCCGGGTGCTGGAAAGCGAGGAACATGCCGGCCTGTCCGCGTGTCGTCGAGTCGACCTTTGTGAAGTCCTCTCCTTTGAAGAGGATCCTGCCGTCGGTCACCCTGTAGACAGGGCTGCCCATCAAGACCGAGGCCAGTGTCGACTTACCGGATCCGTTCGGGCCCATGAGTGCATGGATCTCGCCGGTGTTGACGGTCAGGTTGACGCCTTTGAGGATTCCGATGTCGCCTGCGGAGGCGTGCAGATTCTCGATCTGGAGGAGGGGGGCAGAGTCAGTCACGTCGTCAATGGTATTTCCACTATGACGATA
Organism: Actinomycetota bacterium; assembly: GCA_034658975.1. GTDB lineage: Bacteria > Actinomycetota > Acidimicrobiia > Spongiisociales > ZC4RG35 > SZUA-217. Next base: position 6,317 of record JAYEGJ010000039.1, on the reverse strand, counting down.
GTGAAAATGCAGCCCACGTTGGCCGGGCCAGTCGATCCAGTTCCATGATCGAGATGGGGAAGACGGTTGTCGGCGTGCCACCGGCCGCCCACACCGGGTCGTTTCGCTCGAGCTGGCAGTCGGCGAAGACGCGGACCTCTGAGATATGCCCGAACGGGGGAGTGCCTCCCGCCGCATAACCCGTGGCAGAACGCACCTCCTCGAGTGATGCTCTTCTCGTCGAACTGGCACCGGCAACCTTTGCAAAGGCCTCCACGTCGAGGCGCAGGTCGCCGGGGACGAGGCCCAAGACGGGCTCCTCGTGGTCGTCGTGAACGGCCATGAAGACCAGCGACTTCACGATCGCCGAGACCGGGCAGCCGACCGCCATGGCGGCGTCCTTGGCGGTCTTGGTCCCTTCCGAGAAGAAGTGAATCTCGGCCTCAAGACCGGGTACTGCCTCGAGCAACCGCTGCGTTGCGGCCGGGAGGTCAGGCGCCACGAACGATGTCCACGGTCTCTTTCATGGTGTCGAGGTCATCCAGGTCGAGCCACTGGATATAGATGCGCTCGACTCCTGCTTCTTCGAGTCCGGCGACGGTCTCGGCGACACGGTCCGGGGTCCCGACCGGGAAGCCGTTGTTGACGTATCGGTCTTCGAGTTCCTTGGGCGACAGGTCTCGATCGGCCGCTTTCCTGGCAAGACGGTCTTCGAACTCGGCCTGAGTCCGGCCGACGAGAGCCCCACCCATCACGGTCGCTTCGACTATTCGGTCACCTGCGGCGGTCCGCATGGTCTCGATCTTCGCCTTGGCCTGGTCGGCGGGGCATATGAAGAAGTTGTATTCGTCGGCACGGTTGCCGGCCAGCGTTGGAGTGCGGGTCGGTCCGCTGCCGCCGATGACGAGACGCATCCCGGTGGGCTTGGGCTTCACATCGGCGTCGAGGTAGTAGTACGGGCCCTCATACTTGGCGTGCCCCTCTCCAAAGGCCGCTTCCAGATAGTCGAGGGCGTCCTCGAAGCGAGTCCATCGCTCTTTCCAGTCGGGGAACGGAAGCCCCAGGTTGACGTGTTCGAGTTCCATCCATCCGGTCCCGACGCCCAGGTCGAGCCGGCCACCGGACATCTGGTCGATGGTGGCTGCGTTCTTGGCGATGACCGCCGGGTGCCGGAATGTGACGGGGGAGACCAGGACGCAGAGCCGGATGTCCCGGGTGTCTCTCGCCAGACCGGCGAGGACGGCAAAGGCATCGGTGGCGTCGGGGGTGGGATCGGCTCCGGAGAGGAAGTGGTCGCAGCGGGCAAAAGAAATGAGACCCTCTTCTTCGGACCACCTGGCAGCGGCGAGTTGCTGGTCGTAGGTGCCGCCCATATGCGGCTCCGTCATCAACGAAAATTCCACGAAAGGCCTCCTTCAGACCGTTCTGTGCGGGTTAGTTACGCGTCACGCGTAGTAAACCCGCACAGAACGGTGGAAAACGGGTTGAACGGGTGTTTGAAGCCGCGACCCTAGCGGTCCGACGACTACCCCTGGTAGGCGTCCAGGATGATGTCGAAGTCGGACAGGTCGTCCTCCTCGAGAAACACCTGCGGGTAGTAGCGCTGGCATCCTGCCTCTTCGAGGGCGGCGATCATCTCGGCGCCCTTCGACCCCGGACCGTGTGGGTAGCCGCGTTCGGAGTAGACCTCCTCGATGTGTTCCGTCGACTGGCCAGTCCTCTCTGCGAGTTGAGCGAGAAGCCGCCGATAGTCAGAGTCCTTCTTGGCTGCGAGGCCTGGGCTGGCAGTTGTCCAGAAGATGGAGTCGGGGTCGCGGCCCGCCGCTGCGGCCTCCGCGCGGGTGAGGTCGAACACCTCCCGATACCTCTCGGGTGTGGTGGCATAGACGTTGTACTCGTCGCCGTAGAGGGCGATTATCCGCCTCGCCTTGGGTTTCCCGGCGCCACCACCCATCAGACGCAGGTTCTTGGGTCGGGGATGGGGGTCGAAGTCACCAAGTTCGAAGTGTTTCCCCTTGAAGGGGATGGGGCCCGGCGTCATCGCCGCCCGCATGTAGGCCATTGCCTCCTCGTACATCTCCATGCGGGTTCTGAGATCGGGGAAGGGCAGTCCGAAGGCCTTGAACTCCTCTTCCATCCACCCCGCGCCGAGACCCAGAACGAAGCGGCCGTCGGAGATCTCGTCGAGTGTGACCGCCATCTTGTAAAGCGTCCCCGGGTGCCTGAAGGTCACCGGCGACACCAGCGAGACGAGGTCGATCGTGCTCGTCTCTCGGGCGAGGCCTGCGAGGTGGACGAGATGGTCCCAGGCCGGTTTCTCGAGGTCGTCGCCGCGCTGGAGGTAATGGTCGGGCACCGCCAGGGCCTTCAAGCCCCGTTCCTCCGCCCATCTTGCCGCGGCAAGGGTGTATTCCCAATCGCCTCGTGTCTGAAGCCCGAACTCCATCAGAGTGGGTTGAGTGCTCCACTGAGGAGGGCGCGTGAGTGGGTGGCGATGTCGAAGTCCTTGTCCAGGACCCGGTGCAGGGCAATGCCGTTGAGGGCAGACACCAGGGTCTCGGCCCGGCGTTTTAACTCGCCGTCTGACATGTCGGGGTGTTCTCTCTGGATGGCCTCGGCGAAGCGGGTAACCCGTCCCTCGTGGTGTCGCAGCATCCTGCCCCGCAGCTCCGAGTTGTTGGAGGAGCCAAGAACGGCGATGCCGATGTAGACCCGGGCGAGATCTCCCTGTTCGGTCAGAAACGTGATGTAGGCCTCGACAAGATCGGCGAGTGTGTCGGTGCCGAGGTGATCGGGGTCGGGGTCGACAGCGTCGATGGCGCCCCGCACCACTGTGATGACGGCCTGTTCCTTCGAGTCGAACAGGTTGTAGAAGCTGCCGGGCAGCACGTTGGCTCGCTCACAGATGCTCTTGATTGTGGTCCCTTCGAGCCCCACCTCGGCGATCGAAGAGCGGGTCGCTTCGAGGATCCGGTCGCGGGTTTCGAGGCCCGCCTTGTATCGCATCCCTGTGACGGTAGCCCCCTCGGGAAGAATGGGCTTCTCTTGAGCGTTGATTCAAATTAGAGTTAACACTCAAATTACTGGAAGAGGTGAGATGTGAGTCACTACAAGTCGAATCTGCGAGATATCGAGTTCAACCTCTTCGAAGTCAACAAGATTCAGGACTATCTCGGGTCTGACCCATGGGCCGACCTCGACCAGGACACCGCCAAGGACATCCTCACCGAGATGGAGCGCCTGGCCCGCGAGGAATACGCCGTCTCCTACGAGGATCAAGATCGCATCCCGCTGAAACTCGTCGACGGTGAGGTCAAGATTCCCGACTCGGTCAAGGCGAGCGTCGCCGCATTCCTCGATGGCGGCTGGGACAGACTCGGTCTCCCTGAGGAGATGGGCGGCATGCCCGCTCCGGCAGCCGTGCGCTGGGCCGGTTCCGAAATGCTTCTGGCCGCCAACACGACCGTCCAGTTCTACGCCGGCGGTGCCATGTTCGCCAGCGTGCTGTTCGACGAGGGAACCGACGAGCAGAAGGAGTTCGCCAAGCTCTGGATGGACAAGGGCTGGGGCGGCACGATGGTGCTGACCGAGCCCGATGCCGGTTCGGACTTCGGCGCCGGCACTTCCAAGGCCACCCAACAGCCCGACGGCACCTGGCATATCGAAGGTGTCAAGAGGTTCATCACCAGTGGTGAGCACGACATCACCGAGAACATCATTCACCTCGTTCTCGCCCGCCCCGAGGGGGCGGCTCCGGGTACCAAGGGGCTCTCGCTGTTCGTCGTACCCAAGTACCTCGTCAACGACGACGGCTCACTCGGCGCCCGCAACGGCGTCTACGCCACCAACATCGAGAAGAAGATGGGTCTCAAAGGCTCGACCACCTGTGAGTTGACGTTCGGGATGGATGAGCCTGCGATCGGCTACCTGGTTGGCGAGAAGCACGAAGGCACCCGTCAGATGTTCAAGGTCATCGAGTCCGCCCGGATGATGATCGGCAACAAGGCGATGGGGACTCTTTCAACCGGTTATCTCCATGCCCTCCAATACGCCCAGGAACGTCACCAGGGTGCAGACCTGATGGAGGCGACGGACAAGACCGCACCTCGGGTCCCGATCATCAATCATCCCAACATTCGACGGATGCTCATGGAGCAGAAGGCCTATACCGAAGGCCTCCGCGCTCTGGTCATGTACACGGCGTGGGTCCAGGACCAGGCCGTCCTCCATCCCGAGGACGACTGGGACCGACGCAACGATCTACTCCTGCCGTTGGTGAAGGGCTATTCCTCGGAGAAGGCCTATGAGCTGTTGGCCCAGTGCCTCCAGGTGTTCGGTGGGGCCGGGTACACCCAGGACATCCCGTTGGAGCAGTACGTCCGCGACGCCAAGATCGACACGATCTACGAAGGAACGACCGGCATCCAGGCCCTCGACCTGTTCTTCCGCAAGATCGCCCGGGACCAGGGCTCGGCCCTGGCATCTCTCGCCGGCGAGATCGTCGAGTTCGTCAAGGGCGGTGTCGACGGAGATCCGCTGGCGGCGGAACGGGAGAAGCTCGGGCACATCCTCGACGATGCCCAGGCCCAGCTTGGATCGGTCGTCGAATACCTGATGGCTTCGATTTCGGGAGATAAAGAGGAGATCTACAAGGTCGGGCTTCAGGCCAGCGCAATCCTCGAATCGCTCGCCGAGGTGGTCATCGCGTGGCAGTTGCTGCGTCAGGCCGAGACCGCCATCGACAAGGTGGACGAGGATCCGTTCTACCGGGGCAAGGTCGAGGCGGCGCGCTGGTTCCTCAACGATGTCGCCCCGAAGGTCGCCGCCCGGCGCGAGACCGCCGCAGCCGAAGACGGGCACCTCATGGACCTGCCAGTCGAAGCCTTCTAACGGTTTCCTGCTTCCCGATGGGAAGCTCTACGTTTAGGACGTGTCTTCCGCAGCTGTAGTTGCCTTTGTCGCTTTGCTCGTAGGGGTGCTGCTGCTGATCGTTGCCGTGATCGTCTGGCAGCAGGCGATGCAACGGCCTTCATACGAACCGCTCGAGTACATCGTCGAGGATGCGGTCAAGCATGCCTACGCCGGCCTCTCGGAAGACACCGCGCTGAACCGTGCCGATGTCCGCCGGATCCTCGAGTACGAGGTCTTCTATCTGCAAGGGCTTGCTCAGGATGACCGTAAGAATCCGGTGGAGACGATCGCCGGAGGCCACCAGGCGTCTGTCGAGTACATCGCATCCGAGATCGAAGAGAAGCACGGCGTCGCCTACCCTCAGTCGGACATCAGCCAAGTGCTCGCTCTCGAAGCCGACTACCTCGTGGCTATCGGTGCGGTGGGTGAACCTGTAGAAGTTGGAGAAGAAGAATGAGAGTTCGTTGCGGGTCCTGTCGGACCCAGTTCGACGTTCCAGGAGCGGGGCGATTTACCTGCCCGGCGTGCGGATCGGTCAATGCCGTTCGGGAGAGCGCAGGAGAAGAGCCACCGGCCCCCGCCGATGTTGGCGGCTATCAGGCTGCACCGGGAGTTGGGGGACCAGGTGCCCCTCCGCCGCCACCTCCGCCGCCCGAACCCCCTGCGCCCATGCCCAAGATCGCCTGCCCGGAGTGCGGGTTCACGTTCATCGTGGGCATGGTTGACAAAGTGACCTGTCCGAACTGTTCGACAGAGGTCGACACGGGGATCGAAGTCGACGAATCGGAGTGAGTCGTCTCGCCCGCTTCGGGGACTACCGCTTCGTAGGAGCGAGGGACACGATGCGCGTCTATGACTGCGACGATGCCGACCAGTTCGCCGAGTTGGAGGAGCGGGTCACCGAGGACGGATTGCTGGGCAACCTGACGCTGGCGAGTTTTGCTCCCGACACCCTCGATGAGGCAGCCAACCGGGGCTTCCGACCGGTCTAGATCCGTTCTGGGTATGTTTTTGCACGGAATCCGTGGAAAAACCTCCCCAGAAAGAGTTTGAGACGCTCAGACCTCCAACGCCTGACCAACCAGGTCCCCGACCTGCTCGCCACGCCCATGGAAGAAGTGGTCGCCAGGCGTGACCACCAGGTCGATCCCTTGCTTATCGGCATAGGCCTGGACGGCGGCACCGTCGATCACCTGATCCCGGTTGCCGAGGATGATGCGTTTCGGGCCATCGGGTAGGACATCGGGAAGAAGGTCCGCTCCCGGGGCGATCCCGACGTAGGGCATCTTGAAGTCGGTTGCGGCCAGCCAACGAAGCGAGGTGATGGCCCCGAACGACCAGCCGGCAACACCAACGGGAAGTCCGAATTCCTCGGCGTGAAGGACGGCGAGGCCGAGCAGAAAGATGTCGCCGCCGCCGTCCTTCAC
>JAYEGJ010000038.1:0-13993 GCA_034658975.1 Actinomycetota bacterium | reverse complement strand
GGGACGGAAACCCATTCCGAAACCCTCAGAAGCTTGATAGCTTTACAGCAGAAGAAGCGGTCGTCAGGCGAGCAATGAGCGAAGAACTGAAGAAGGTCACACAGGCTCTCATCAAGCGGGGGAATCACCGCGGCTTCTTGACCATGGCCGAGGTTCAGCAGGAGTTGGAGGATGCCGAAGCCCCGGGCGAGGCTTTCGAGAAGATCGCCGATGAGCTTCGTCACAAGGGGATCCGTCTCCAGGAGGAGGGCCCGGCCGTCCACGAAGAGGTCGTGGAAGTTTCCCAGATCTCGGTGTCGGACCCAGTCCGTCTCTATCTGAACGAGATCGGGCGTTACCCGCTCCTGACGGCTCAGCAGGAGGTCGAGCTTGCCATGCACATGGAAGCCGGTCGCCGCGCCCTCGAGCATCTCCACGAGGACGAGCATCTCACCGACGAAGACCGCTCGGTCCTGGACCATGAGATCCAGATCGGCGAGGGAGCCCATAAACAGCTCGTCCAGTCGAACCTGAGGCTTGTCGTCGCCCTGGCACGTCGCTACGTCGGTCGAGGAATGGCTCTGCTCGATCTGATCCAGGAAGGCAACGTCGGCCTGATGCGCGCCGTGGAGCGTTTCGATTACCGCCGGGGTTTCAAGTTCTCAACCTACGCGACCTGGTGGATCCGACAGGCCATCTCACGGGCGATCGCCGATCAGGGCCGGACTATCCGAATGCCGATCCACGTGTTGGACGCGGTCAACAAACTGACCCGAACCCAACGGGAGCTGACCCAGGTTCATGGACGTGCTCCGACGGTCGACGAGCTGGCGAAAGAGCTCGATCTGGAACCTTCCCGCGTTGCCGAACTCCGACGAATCGCTCAGGACACGGTGTCTCTGGAGACGCCTGTCGGCGAGGATGACGATGGGACGCTCGGCGACCTGGTCGAGGACGTCGACTCCGAGGCTCCCGCCGACGTTGCAGCATTCATCTCGCTCCAGGATCAGCTGGCAGCAGCCTTGGAAGGCCTCAACGACCGCGAGCGTGAGGTTCTGATCATGAGGTTCGGACTGGCCGACGGGCGGATGAGAACCCTCGAGGAAGTTGGGTCTCACTTCAATGTGACAAGGGAGCGGATCCGTCAGCTAGAGACGAAGGCTCTCGCCAAACTGAGGCACCCCGACAAGTCGGGCCGTCTCGAAGGGTTTCTCGAGGACGTCTAACCCTCGGTTGTATCTCTCACCCAATCGGCCAGCCGGAGGTCCTTGGTGAACGCACTCGTGCCAACGGCGGTCACGATCAACGAAGAAGCCATGGCCACCGATCCGAGCACCAGGTAGGTGATCACCAATTGGACCAGCACGGCGCTGACAGGCTCGGCTCCGGCGAGGAGCATGCCGGTCATCGTTCCCGGAAGGGCGATGAGCCCGATCACCTTGGTCCGCTCGATCTGGGGCAACAGGGCGGTGCGGACGGCTGATCGGGTCGCCATCCGAGAGGCCCCCGCAGCGTCGAATCCGAGAGCCAACAGTGCTTCGACGCGTCCCCGGTTGTCGACGAACTCGGCGGTGGCCGTGTCCGCCGCCTGCACCGTTGCGGGCAGAGTGTTCCCGAGTGTGATCCCGGCGATGACGACAAGCGTGACCGGCTCGAGGTCGAAGACCCTCAGGCCGAACAGGATGAGAATGGTCACGCCGACCGCAAAAACGAGGGCGGCGAGGGCGTAGAGGCGGAGACGGGGTACCGATTTGGACCTTCTCGCGACCACTTCAGCCGACAGGAGTGTCATGCCCACTACCCACACCCAAGCCCAGCCCATGGCCTGCGCCGATTCGAAGATCAACCCGAAGAGAAGTCCGACGGCGACCAGCTGAACGGCGGCCCGGAAAGACGCCCACAGGATCGAGCCTTCGGTGTTGAGCCGCTTCCAGCGGGAGATGGCGACGGCGACGACCACCAAGCCCAGGGATGCCAGCACCTCGATCCAGCCGATGTCTCCACTCATGTGACCGGATCGTGCCACATTGGGGCCCGACAACCGGACTCGGAGTACCCGAATGTCGTTGGTAACCTGTCACCGCCAACCGGCACCATTCCGCGGTAGCTCAATTGGCAGAGCAGTGGACTGTTAATCCATTGGTTGTAGGTTCGAGTCCTACCCGCGGAGCCGCATTTGCAGCATCATCAAGCGTTATCCGGAGATACCGCCCACCAGCACTCGCCATCAACATCGATTGCGATCTTGTACAGCCAGCACATGTGATTGGGCCGGCTAGCCCAGTTGTTAGGGTTTTGCCCCGAATTCCTGAAGGGAAATGGCATTGAAGATGGTTGAGGTTCTTCCGGCGCATGTCTTGGCTGTGCGGAAGAGCGCTCTGTCAACCTTCCTAGTTGCCGTGGTCGTTCTGGCGTTCGCCTTGCCGGCAGCCGCGACGTCGGACCCGTACGCAGAAGATCCGAACGGCCTGGTTCCGTTCCGGGAATCGGGCATGGGTGTCTACAGCACGGATGAGGACGTTTGGGAGGTTTGGGTCTGTGATGTGCCTGGCTGGTCTGTGGCGCTCGATGCAACAAGCCTGACAGCCCAACTCAACGATTCGCTTTCGTCGTACTTCGTCTGGCTGTCGGGTGGCGCCTACAGGCCGGTGTTCAAGGCTGGTGGATCGGTTTCGTCGAGCGACTTCATTTCGTCGGACCTTGGCAGTGTCGTACCGCCAACCCTGACGGGATGTGAACAGGCGGTGAGTGATGCATCGTCATCACGGCCTGAAGGTGTGCTCATCGTGGCTGACGGTGGGTATGGGTGGGGATACGGAACCCCAGGTCTGGTGTGTATTCCTCCGTTCGGCGGCTGCGACTACACGTACCCGGCCAACCTCCGGCGGGTTGTGCTTGGGGCAGGGTCGGTCGCGGTAGTCCCTCCGTTCAGCCAACCAAGGCTCACGGTTGTTGCCCACGAGATCGGGCATGCCCTCGGCTGGGCTCACAGCTATGGGGGAGCTGTCACCCTGCCCGACGGTTCCGTGAATGAGTACGACAACATCGTCGATGTGATGAGCGGCTATGAACTCATCGGGGTGCCGATTGGAACTCATGCCTACAACAGGTATGCCTCAGGGTGGATCGAACCGTGGGAAATCTCCCAATACGAAGGCGGCACGCACACGTACCGGCTGCGGCCAATAGGTGGTGCTGGCAACGAGATGGTGGCCATCCCTCTCGCCGAGGGGTACACCTACACGTTCGGACTCCGGGATCTCACGGCCTGGGACGCTGACCTCGCCAAGGCTGGCGTTGAGGCCTATCTGGTCGACGTCAGGGCGACCGCGTGTGAAGCTTGGCCGGGATGGCCCGCCGGTTATCCGTGTTGGGGCATCGGCACCAGAATCGCTCCCACTCCTAACCCGTCTTCGACGACGGATACGTCGCACGTCTTGGGGATCGGCGATGCAGCCACATTGGGTGCCTGGCAGTTGTCGGTCTTGGTGGATCAGAACGGGACCTATCTACGAATCACCGACGGCCAATACCTGGGACGTTTCGTTGACGACGACGGCAATCCGCACGAGACCAACATCGAGGCTATTGCAGCGATGGGCGTCACCCAAGGCTGCGATCCGCCATCCAATGACCGCTACTGCCCCTCTACTCTCGTCTCGCGGGCGGCGATGGCGGCGTTTCTTGTTCGATCGCTGAACGAGTCGGTCAAGGGCTGGGATTACAAGGGGTACTTCGCGGATGTATCCAACCTGGCCTGGCACGCGCCCTACGTTGAACGTCTGTACGAGCTCGGGATCACAACCGGATACGCAGACGGAACCTACCGACCGGACGGTGCGGTCTCGAGGGCTGAGATGGCTGTCTTCGTGGCGCGGGCGTTCGGACTCCCTCTGAATGCGCAGTTGGGTAGCACGTTCGAAGATGTGACCGAAGACGCCTGGTATGCGTCTCATGTAGGTGCGCTCTTGACGGGCGGCGTAACGAAGGGGTGCAGTTCAGCACCACTTCTCTATTGCCCACAGCAAGCCGTGCCGCGGGACCAGATGGGTTCCTTTCTTGCCCGAGCGCTAGGGATTGGCGCATAGGAGATGTCGGACCGGGTCCATGCGAGCGGCACACAGGGTGAGCTGACGCTCCACGATCTTTGGAAAGCCAACCACTGCGGCAATCACTAACACATCCAAGAACAGAGGAAAAGAGAACCCACCTCGAGTGGGTTCTCTTTTCTTTGCCCGGATCAGGCGCCCGGTAACGCCTCGCTGAAGCGGGTAACCGAGCCGCGATGCCCACAGCGTCAGCCAGCGAGGCCGGCAATCGAAGGAACGACGATCAACGCGACCAGCAGAAGAAGTCCAAGCCCGACCACGGTCCAGACGACAATCGAGATCCATAGATCAACTCGATCGTTGCGAGGGTTGGCTGGGGCGGCAGCGTCACCGCTGCGGGCGCGGCGAGCTCGACGCATGTTCGCTGAGAACACCAAACCGACTACTGGGAGCACAACGATTGTCACGCCATGTAACAACCCCACAAGCATGAGCAGGCCGGCAACTCTCTGTGTTCCCCATTCCAGTGACAGTGCAAGTCTTTCGACACCGATGATGTTGGTGGGGGGCGCGTACTGCAGTGTCATGAGTGTGTAGGCGCCGAAGATCAGGTAGTAGGCGATGTCCATCAGCGTGAGGAAGGCGCGGCCGGTGGCAGGGCTCGACCGGAAGATGTCGCTCTCGAAGGCGGTGCCGAAACGCCGGATGACGGGGCCCAGCACCAACACCAGCCCAACCATGATCCCGGTTGCCAGCAGCTCGAGTGTCCAGAACGGCATCTGGAGCACTCCATCGACCCGGTCTATCGCTACCAAGAGGTAGACGGCAATGAAACCGAGGGCGATGACGAGTGTGCCGGCGACGCGGCGGACTCTGCGTCGGTGAGCCGTGTCCTCTTCGATCGATCGGGTGACCCTGGCGAAGAGATCGGGGCTCGGCTGGTACTGATCCGCCGCCCGGAACGCAGCAGTGAGCCGCTCTTCGACTGTCATCGCTCACCCCCCATAGTTTCACGTAGCGATGCCAATCCCCGGCGGCAGTGAGTCTTCACCGAGTTGGGTGAGATGCCCAGCGCACTGGCGATCTCCCGCTCCGACAGCTCGAGATAGAAGCGGAGGAGGATGCAGTCTCGCTGTCGTGGAGACAGCGCCCGCACGTCATCGAGCAGAAGCATCTGCTCCTCATTGAGAACGAGCCGGTCTTCGGGCGCCTCCGGAGCCGTCCCGGCGGGAACTGCCTCTTGATGTCGAAGCGACATCAGACCACGTCGGTTGTGGTCACGCGCCAGGTTGATAACGACCGACCGTAGGTAGGGGGCGGACTTGTCGGCACTCCGTATCCGGTGAGCCGACTTGTGCAAACGTATGAACGCTTCTTGAACTAGATCCTCCGCAGCATTGCGATCGTCGGTGAAGAGACGTGCCAATCGCACCAGGGCGGCGCCTTCCTGTTCAAACAACCGGGCAACAAGTGTGTCGCGATCGACACCGGCGCCGACGATGGCTGCGGCAACAGTCTGCGCCTTCTCGACCGTCATGAGAAGCCAGCGGACCGCGACCCCTCTCACACCTCCGGGATACGACGCGACGGTCATGCGACCTCTTGTCGATCTGTGTCTTCTTCCATGCGTTGCGACAACCCGAGCAAGCGACCGACGATCGGGAGGCTCAAGACATTCGCACCGTGCAGGACCCCCATCAGCAATAGCATCCCCCCGAGTCGCACCGTCTCGGCGCGGAGCTGTTCGGCTCCCACAGTGTCGGACCATCCGGTGTCGGGCTCGAAGCGGGTGGTGAAGAGGATGAACGCAGTGAAGATGAGGTAGTACGCCACATCCATCAGAACGATGTAGCTCTTGCCCGTTCTCGGATTGGCGCGAAACACGTCTGCTGCATAGCTGCGACCGAACCTCTTGATGAGCGGTCCCAAGATCAGGAGTGCTACGAGGAGCGCCCCGACCGTTATCAACTCGAGAATCCACCAGTCCATGTCACTCCTCTCTCGACCTCATCCTGCCAGACACACGATCACGGTGCCCGAAGCGCCTGTGCCCGCTCAGGACACCGCACTCACCTAGACAGACGATCACCAGACGCAATTGGGTGACACCGGCCAATCGCGACCGCACACTCGAAGCCGGACAGAGTCTCCCCTTCGACTGAATTCGCGGCGCTGTCACCCGAACACGACGTTCGCTCGTCTGTATCCATGACGGTCCAGAGAGAGACGGTCCAGAAACACGAGGAGCAATTGACATGCCGACCAGATTCACCAAGACCGCAGGGAGCCTTGCAGTAGCCGCAGCCGGCCTATGGCTTGCCGCTCTTGCCATGTACTGGGTTACGCAGGCCCCCGACGATTGGAACACCACGCTCTATTTGGTGTGGTCGGCGATCGTCGTTGCCGCAGGTGTGCTGACCTTTGTGGCGACGCTCGGGCTGCGTCGACGCCACGGAGGCTCAGGCGTGTTGGGAACCGTGGGTCTCGTCTTCCTGGGACTCGGGGTCGTGGTCAGCATCATTTCCTGGGCGATCCCGGGGTGGATGATGATCCAGGGAATCGGGATGCTGCTCGTTGTCGTAGCGGTCCGGCGAGCGGACGGAGCACCGCGAGCGGCGTCCGTCGCTTACGGATCCGGCATGCTGATAGGAGTGACCCTCCACCTCGTCCTCACCGCGCTGAAAGTGGGGACTCCCGACTCCTACGGCGACTACCCATTGGCATGGGGCACGGGTCTCACTGTCGGTCTTGTCGTCGCCGTCGCCGGCCTGTTTGGTATCGGGAGCTGGCTCCGTGGCGAGGAATCCGTCGACTTCGAACTCTCGGATCAGGCCGTCAACGCATGAGACAAGTGGTTTGTCAGGCCAGTTGATCGAAGGTCTCGACGAGGGTGGCGTGGAGGGTTGCGACCTCGTCTTCGGGCCACTCACCCGGCTCGGACCTGAGAAACGTGGTTCGATCGGGGCGGTTGTCGAAGACCGCTGCTGGGATCTCCCATTCCTTCCCATCGTTGCCGATCGTGATCGACCTGCCATCGCCTCTGTCGACAAGCCAACTGAAATCGTCCAAACCGTATTCCTCGTGCATGACCGACTCGGGGACACCGTGGAACAGGATCGAGGCGTCGCCGTTGCGGCCGGGTCGCGCTCGTTCGACGTTCCTACGGCGGCTTTCTTCGGGAGTGACCCAGACGTACAGGATCGACGCCCGCCTTTTGATGTCGTCAGAGAGCTTCGCCAGCGAGTAGGCGTAGCCGTGAGGAGGCGACAGCGGCATCTCGGCGCTCCTTGGTCCGCCACGAGCGAACTCGATGACGACTGTCGAGCCCTCCTGCCAGGACGAGGCAGCCTCTGAGACCCCCGTCCACAAGGCAGTCGATTCATCCTCGAGGATCTCGGCTTGTCGCTCCCGAGCAGCGGAGGAGAGATCCCTGAGCGTAGGCGTGATACCGACCTTCCCTCGCGCTCGGTCGAGTCGTTCGAAGAGCCAAAACGCAGCCGACTCCGGCACCGGCAGATTGGACCCGAGCGCCGAATAGTCCTCGTTGAGGAGATGGATGAGCGTTCCCCAGTCCCGCGACTCGGAGAATGGCCGATCAGAAGCTTCGAAGAAGGGCGCGGGCTCGCCGGCGGAGGCCAGCTCCTCGGAAATGCGGCGCATCATGTGCACGTACGGGTAGTCGTCGAGTTGGACGACTGGGCCCAGATGGAGATCCCGCTCGGCGACATCGGGGTCGAGATGACCGAGGTAGCGACGTAGCTCAGACTTGCCCGAGGCCGGGAGTGCCAGCAGGAGCAGCGTGTCGATCGTTCGGCTCATTGCATGACGATAGACGAGAAGCTCACCGATCATGCTCGGCCCACAGCTGCCATCGTGGCAGCGATGGAACGCGACAATGGAGGGGGAACGCCTTCGGTCGCGACCCTCGGCTTGGGTCCTGGACATGCTGGCTGACGGGGAGATCCCCGGGGAGATCATTGGAGAGAATCATGGTCACGCCGCCCGGCATGGTTCACACCTTCAGCGCCCTTGGGAAGGGTCTCGAAGGCTCCGAGTAGTCCGAGTCCTACTCGCCGAGCCTCAATCCGACGACGTCAGGATCTCGTCGACGGCCTTAGCGTCCGACTCCGACCCCAAGCGTTCGAGGGCCGTCTTGGCGGCCTTCAGTTCCATTGTCGCCAATGCATCGGCTCCGTCGGCGACGTAGGCCTTTGCCAGTTCCGCACGAGAACGAGCCGATTCGTAGGGTAGACCCAGCCGGCTGAATGTGGTCACCGCCTCCTTGAGGTGTGCGATCGCCTCAGGATCCCCTGTGGCGAGGGCAACGATCCCGCGCCCATGGGATGCCTGGGCACGGAAGAAGTCCGAGCGGGCAAGCCTGCTGATTTCCTCCAATTCGTTGGTCGCGGCCGTCGGCGCTTCGGTGTCTCCGCTTTCGAGACCCAACTCGATAAGTGCAGGCAAGAATCGCGCCCTGTCGAGCTTGCTCAGACTCGGGCTGGACAATGAGCGGACGAGTAGGTCGATGGCAGATTCCAGCTGATCCTGGTGAGCCAGGACGTAGGCGTAGCCAGGAATGGGCTCTCTCCCACGAGTCAGAGCCTCCTGGAATGCGTTCTCCGCTCCTTGGTCGTCACCGGCGCGAAGTCGCATCACGCCGAACTGGTACCAGGCCTCACCGCTGATGTCCGTGTAGAGACCGAGTTCCGTTGAAGCTCGCATGACCTCCGACTCGGCACCGACCCAGTCACCGTTCTGCCACATCACCTCCGCCTTGAAGATCCGGCAGACGCCCGGATATGCCGACGACTCGCCTTCGCTGCACCATCGTTCGGCTGCCTCGCTCCACTCGGCCGCCCGTCGCACGTCGCCTGTCTGATCGCAAACGGCGAGCATATTGCAGTAGCTACGCCCAACGACGTTGGGATTAACGTCGCCGGCGACCGCGGAGATCATCGCCTCGTCCATCAGTGGCATGCCCTCGTCGAGATTTCCTGAGGCGACAAGGAACCTGCCTTGATCCTGAAGGGCAAGTACCTCGAGGTTCCCGTCGGCATTGGCCCGGCCGATTTCGGCAACATCTCGCGACAACTCCAAGGCCTTGTCGAGATCGTTCTCACCCTCGAAGGCTTGCACAGCCTTCCAGCGCAGCAGGTATCCCGCGGCAGTGGAAGCCTTGTCGCCCTCGAGGAGTCGTTCGGCCCTCCGCACCCAACCGGCAGCGATCTGCGATGCGAGGTTGTGGGTGTGGAACTCAGCCAGTTCCACCGCCGCCACGGCCGCGCCCTGAGGATTCTCCTCTGCGATGTAAGCGTTGTATGTCTGCTCGAATCGCCGAATGACCACGTCGTGATCGCCAAGCCACCAAAGGGCGAAGCCCATCATCTCGTGCTGCTCGGCGGTCAGTTCGCTCTCAGCTTCGATGCCGGCCAGGCGGTCGACGACTTTGTGCCACTCCTTGTCCTTGTACGCCTGCGCGGCCGCCTGGCCAGCGTTCTCGCCTCTCTTCTTCACTATCTCGAGAGGTGCGAACTCACCTGCGAGACCGTCGGCCTCGACCTGGTAGATCGTCTCCGGTCGGTCCAGGTCTTTCAGGTAGTGAGTTCCCAAGCCAACCAATGTGACGCCGGTAGGGAGCTCATCGACTACGAGCTGCTGGGTCGACGCCGACAGCAGCACCTGACCTCCATGTCCGGCCGACATCAGACGTGCCGCTCGATTGAGAGTCGGGCCGAAATAGTCATTGCCGCGAATCTGGGCTGTACCGGTGTGGAGGCCCATTCGCGCCATGATTGGGCCGTCGGTTTCCCAGTCCGTGGTCTGGAGTCCTCGTTGAGCAGCGAGAGAAGCGTTGAGGGCTTGGAGGGGGTTGGAGAAAGAGGCGCAGAAGGAGTCTCCACCTGTCTTGAAGACTACGCCGTCATGGTCGCCGACGGAGCTCTCGACGATTCCGTCGTGGATCCTCAAGGCGCTTCTCATCGCCTCGGGGTCCTTCTCCCACAGCTGAGTGGAACCTTCGATGTCCGTGAAGAGAAACGTAACGGCTCCAGTCGGAAGATCGTCACCGGATAGCATCCCTGCAGCGTACAGATCGTTTCGACTTCCTGACCTTCGAGTTTGAGTGGTGCCTGCCGCAAGCCTCGCCGAATGAGGGCATCGGGACGCTGGCGTCACTCGTCCGGGTAGAAAGTCTCCGTCGCCGCCCATAGCTCTTCAGTTCGGTCGATACGGTCCCTGGCGTCATCCTGTAGCTGCTCGGCAACATGAGCAACCAGGAGTTCGGCCATTGCCACGGCAGACACAGAGCTGTCGAATGGCCCGACCGCGGGCACTTCCAGCTCACACCATGCCGAAGCATGGGGCACCAAGGGAGACAGCGGGCCGTCGGTGATGGCCACGACCTCGACTCCTTGGTCTGCGAGCAGGCGTGCGGCGCTGACCGACAGCCTTCGATAGCGGAAGAAGTCGAAGATCACCGCCGCATCGCCGGCCCCGGCGCTGCTCAGGTCCCGGCCTACGGAGTGGTCTTCAACGAGATGTACGCCCGGGCGGATCATGGTCAGTCCGCTGTGAAGGGCGTGGGCGGCCGCTCGCGAGGTCTCGCCCGAGACGATCCAGATTTCCCGTGCACGAACGAGGGGATCGCCCAGGGAACTGAGGCGGTCGTCTTCGATTGCCCTGAACACCGAGTCAATCGATCCTTCAAGTGCCTCTCGGGTCGGTC
Source organism: Actinomycetota bacterium (assembly GCA_034658975.1). Lineage (GTDB taxonomy): Bacteria > Actinomycetota > Acidimicrobiia > Spongiisociales > ZC4RG35 > SZUA-217. Next base: position 3,241 of record JAYEGJ010000038.1, on the reverse strand, counting down.
CCAGGGAGGGATCGAGATGCCGGATGCGCTCGCTCGGCCGCGAAATCTGTTGGGAAAGCCCACGCCGAACGTGGCTCTGCAGCTCGGTGTAGCCATCGAAGCTCAATTTGTTGGCGAAGCGCACGATCGACGGCCTGCTGGTTCCCACCTGGTCGGCCAGGTCGGAGACGTTCCCGAAGGCGAGCAGGGTCGGCTCTGCCAGGACCGCCTCCGCGATTCGCCGCTCGGTTGGCGTCAAACGGTCGCCGACGGCCGCGATCAGGTCCGAAACTCTGGTGGGCTGCATGACTCTGGACAGTATGGTTCATTCGTGCCGTCTTAATGTTCAATTAGTTACACTGTCCTCCATGAGCACCAAGGCAAAGTACGTTCCCTCGGCGCGGGAACAGGCATTCCTCGACACGGTCGAAAATCCGAAGTACGACCGGCAGATCATCAACGGACTGACACCGTTCTTCGAGGACAGGGCTCCCGATGACATGAAGGCCTTCTACACCCAGGACGAGATCACCACCCTCCTCAGCATTCGCGGCACCGAGCGCGACGTCGAGTCCCGGATGCCCGTGAAGATGACCCGTCACTACTTCGAGATGGCCAAGACGTCCAAGTCGCTTCAGAGGTTGATCAAGGCCAGTCCCGAAGAGACCATCGACCTGGCAGGATCGGAAGATCCCGGCTACCAGATGGATTACAGCCCGGTCGAAGGCCTTCTCCACAAGTACGAGATGGGTCTGATGTATGTGATCTCGACCTGCTCGGCGCACTGCCGCTTCTGCTACCGAGAGGAACTGATAGCCCGCAAGGACATCGAGCGCCAGGACGGCACCGTGTCCAAGAAGGGCCTCGCCCAGATCGGCGAGGTCACCGACTACGTCAGGGCCCACAACAAGATCGTTGAGGAGAACGGTGGCCGTCACCCCGAGACGGGACGTGAGAAGCTGCGGGAGATGCTGCTCTCCGGCGGCGATCCAATGGTTCTACCCAACACCAAGATCGCCGCATGGCTCGCCGCGCTCGCCGAGGCCGGCATCGAGTCGATCAGGCTGGGGACCAAGGAGATGGCCTTCTATCCCGACCGCTTCGATGACGCCTTCCTATCAATGCTCGACAGGTTTCATGAGACTTATCCGGAGGTCGGTTTCAGGCTGATGGTGCACTTCAACCATCCCGATGAGTTCCTGGCCATGGACTCCGGAGGCGACTACCTGGAGAACCCGAACGGCACCTTGACCTGGAACGAGCGCACCAAGCGTGCGATGGAGGCCGTTGTCTCCCGCGGATGGATCAGCGTCGAAAACCAGGCGCCGATCATCAAGGGCATCAACGACGATCCCGACGCTTTGCGGGTCATGCAGCGGGCCTTGAAGCGGGTCGGTGTCGAGAACCACTACTTCTTCTGCGGCCGTGACATCGTCGCCTATCGCTCCTTCAACGTGCCCATCGAGACGGCATGGAACATCCTCAACGAGTCCCAAAAGGGGCTTTCCGGCGTGGAGACACACGCCCGTCTCTCCATCACCCATTACAAGGGAAAAACCGAGGTGGCGGCGGTCACCAACGAGGCGATACCTGGAGTGCCGCTATCGGAGAATGGAGTGCTCATCTTCAAGATCCTGCGCAACGCCGCCGACGCTCAGGACCGGGGGAAGGTCTGTATCGTCGGCCGTAATCCCGAAGCGCTCTGGTTCGACGACTACGCCGACCGGGTGATCTACGACGAGGCCGGGTTGTTCGAGTACTCGCGGGTCAAGTACGCAAGAGACCAGGTTCCGGTCACAATTGGAGCCTCTTTAGAGAGCACCTGAGATGATTGACAAGCGGGTCAGTGACGTCGGCGAAGCGGTGGCAGACATCTTTGACGGGGCCACCGTGATGGTCGGTGGCTTTGGCGAGGCCGGAAGCCCCATCGAACTGATCCACGCACTCATCGACCAAGGCGCCACCGACCTCACCGTCGTCAACAACAACACCGGGAGCGGCGAGGTCGGTCTCGCCGCCCTGATCAAGGCCGGGCGGGTGTCGAAGATGATCTGCTCCTTTCCGCGCACTGCGAACTCGACCGTCTTCCCCGAGTTGTACCGGAGCGGTCGCACCGCCCTCGAACTGGTTCCCCAGGGCACCCTTGCCGAACGCATCCGGGCCGGGGGAGCGGGTGTGGTTGCCTTCTACACGCCGACGTCGGTGGGCACTCCGCTCGAGGAGGGCAAGGAGCGCCGTACGTTTGACGGGCGCGATTATGTCTTGGAGCACGGGTTGACCGCGGACTTCGCCCTCATCAAGTGCCGGGTTGCCGACCACTACGGCAACCTGGTCTACAACAAGACAGCGCGGAACTTCGCACCCGTAATGGCTACGGCGGCGAACACCACAATCGTCCAGGCCAAAGCAGTAGTCGCCCCCGGAGACCTCGACCCAGAGACAGTGGTAACACCCGGGATCTTCGTCCACCGGGTGGTCGACGTCCCCGATCCGGCGCATGAATCGGTCCTGGTTGCTCAAGGAATCTCCTACCCATGACCCAAGAGACGATGAGCATCGGATTCAGCCGCGACGAGATGGCGCAGCGAGCCGCACTCGATATCCCCGATGGCGCCTACGTGAACCTGGGCATCGGGATTCCAGAGAGGGTGGCCAAGTACGTCCCCGAAGGGCGAGAGGTCATCTATCACACCGAGAACGGTCTTCTCGGCATGGGCCCATCACCCGAGCCGGGGATGGGCGACCCCGAGTTGATCAACGCCGGAAAGCGCCAGGTGACGATGGTGCCGGGTGCAGCGTTCTTCCATCACGCCGATAGCTTCGCCATGATTCGAGGTGGTCATCTCGATCTGTGCGTGCTGGGAGCACTTCAGGTGTCCCAAGGCGGCGATTTGGCTAATTGGTCGACCGGGGCCCCCGACGCCATCCCGGCTGTGGGCGGAGCCATGGATCTGGTGTCCGGGGTGAAGACCATCTATGTCATCACCCAGCATGTCACCAAGACCGGCGAGCCAAAACTCGTCGAGTCATGTACCTATCCGCTGACAGGACCTGGCGTGGTGGATCGCATCTACACCGACCTCGCCGTCATCGATGTGACACCAGAGGGTTTCCAGTTGGCCGAACTGGCGCCCGTGGTGGACTACGAGTACGTCGCCGAGCGGACAGGTGCGCCCCTCCTCCCCAAACCTGACATAGGGAAGGCCGCTTCGTGACGGCCGAGAATGGATCTCCCGTGCATGCGAGCGCCTCTCTCTACGAG
>JAYEGJ010000037.1:0-13997 GCA_034658975.1 Actinomycetota bacterium | reverse complement strand
TGCTCAGATCGGCGGCCAGACGCGCCAGTCGCAAGGACGAGGTTTCGCCACTCCTGGTGCGGAATGGTGAAGCCGAGGACACCGCGAGTGGTGATGGCTGGTCGTTCGAGATGAGTGACATGCATTGTTCAGCGGGCTCCTAGCAGTCTGAAGGCGATCGCCTCCGACAGAGTGGCCTTCTCCAGGTCTCCGGTGTCCTGACTCTCGTTGGGGGCATGGATGAAACTCGTCGGGTCGCCACACCCGATAACGAGAATGGGGGCATCCGGGTAGAGGTCGCCGAACACGGAGATGAAGGGGATCGAACCACCGGCACCGCCGAATACGGGTTCGGTCGCGTAGGCCTCCCGAAAGGCAGCGGTCCAGGCCTCGACCGTCGGGTTGTCGGTGTCGAGTGTTGTCGCCGGCCCGGTCTCCTCATGGACGAAATCGAGCTGTGCACCCCACGGCACGTTGGCCTGGAGATGATCTTTCAAGGCCTGAAGCGCCTCACTGTCGTCCTGACCCGGAGGAATACGCATGCTCACCTTGGCCCGGGCCACCGGTACGAGTGCGTTGATCGCCTCCGATGTCGCGGGTGCGTCGATGGCGAGAACCGAGATCGCAGGCTGTGACCAGAGTCGCGACGGGATCGACCCGGTGCCGATGCTCTCCGTCGTGTCGAGGGCGAGAGCTTCCGCCCGCGCCACCTCTTCGGTGTAGTCGACCGGGCTGTGGTACTCCTCGCGAAGCAGCCCCTCGACGGCCACCGATCCGTCGTCATTGTGGAGGGTGGCCAGCAGACGCGAAAGGGTCATCAGGGCGTCGGGTACCAGGCCGCCGTACTGCCCGGAGTGGACCGGTGCGGACAGGGTGCGCAGCTCCAGTTTCACCGCGACAACACCACGCAGTTGGGTGAGGAACGCCGGGACTCCAACCTTCCAGTTACCCCCATCTCCGATGACGATGATGTCCGGGCTCAGCAGGTCGGAATACTTCTCCAAGATCTCGGGTAGGCCATCGGAACCGGCCTCCTCCTCGCCTTCGAACAGGATCTGCACCCCCACCGGAAGGTCTCCTCCGTGGGCGGCGATGGCACCGAGGTGCATCACGACGCCGGACTTGTCATCCGAGGCACCGCGGCCGTAGATCCGGCCGTCCTTCTCGAAGGGTTCAAACGGACCGCTGTCCCAGTGCTCGATCGGTCCCGGGGGCTGCACGTCGTAGTGGGCGTAGAGCAGAAGGGTCGGGGCCCCCTCAGGCGCCGGGATCTCGCCGAAGACTGCGGGGTGACCGTCGGTGCTTTCGAGGAGTTGGGTGTTGGCGAAGCCTGCTTCTTCGAGCAGCCCAACGATGGCCTCTCCGGCATTCCTCACACCGGCCGGGTCGTAACCGTGCGCACTCACCGATTCCATCCGGATGAGGCTGTAGAGAAGGTCTTTCAATCGGGGCATGTCGGCGGCGACGGCCGCCTTGAGATCATCGTGCATGGGGCGAGGGTAACGACGACGTTGTCACACTGATCCGCGACCACGACCAATATGAGTGTCTTGCTTTCTTTCTCACTTCTTCGGATACCCGTCAAGATCAACTGGTCGTTCCTGCTGATGGCAGCCCTGCTCGGTTTCGTCGGTCGACAAGACCCTGCCTTTGTCCTGGCCTGGGTGGCCATCGTTTTCGTGTCGATACTCGTCCACGAGCTGGGACATGCCCTGACCGCCCGCGGCATGGGCGCAGCGGTCGCCATCGAGCTCAACGGGCTCGGCGGCCTCACCAGGTGGTCGGTCCCGCCAGAGGCGTTCGGGCCCGGGCGGCGTGCTGTGGTGGCGGCGGCGGGCTCGGCAGTGGGTTTGGCCTTCGGTGGGCTCATCTGGATCGTGGCGAGCCAATTCGGTCCCTATTCCGGCCTCACCTTCTTCGTCATCAACAACCTGATCTTCGTCAACGTGTTTTGGGGGTTGCTCAACTGGATTCCGATCCGACCACTCGATGGAGGTCATCTGCTCCTCTCCCTGCTCGAGAAGGTGGCGCCTGTCAGGGCCGGGTCGATCGCCCGCGTGATCTTCTCGATCACGGCCGGGATTGCCCTGGCATGGGCCTTGCGGGCAGGGTTCCTGTTCATTGCCATCCTGGCGGGGTGGATGCTCCTCGCAGAGTTCAGCTCCGGAGGCCCCCGGCAACCCGCTGCAGGAATTCCCGAGTTGTCCTACGACGATGACGTCGAGGAGGGCCCCATCGACGTCGAGGGTGAGGAATTGGGCCACTAGGTTCTGGCTCGATGGATTTTTCGTACACGGACAAGGTCGAGGAGTTCAGGTCGCGCCTCAACGAGTTCATGGACTCTCACGTCTACCCGGCCGAGTCGGTCTATCGCTCCCAGATGGAGGCTGCGGGAGACCCCCACCACCATCCGGCAATCGTCGAGGAGCTAAAGACCGAGGCCCGGACCCGAGGCCTCTGGAATCTCTTTCTGCCCGACGAGGACCTGGGCGGTGGCTTGTCCGTTCTCGAGTACGCACCGCTGGCCGAGATCACAGGCCGTAGTCCGGCAATCGCCCCCGAGGCTCTGAACTGCGCCGCCCCGGACACCGGGAACATGGAGATTCTCCACATGTTCGGGACGCCTGCCCAACAGGAGGCGTGGTTGTACCCCCTCCTCGAAGGGGAGATTCGATCGTGTTTCTCGATGACGGAGCCCGACGTGGCCAGCTCGGACGCAACCAATATCAGGACGCGTATCGAGCGCGATGGCGACGAGTACATCATCACCGGTCGGAAGTGGTTCAGCTCGGGAGCCGCCTCCGATCGCTGCAAGGTCTCCATCGTGATGGGTGTGACCGACGCCGAGGCGGAGCGGCATCGAATGCAGTCGATGGTCATCGTTCCCATGGACGCTCCCGGTGTCGAGGTCGAATACGCCCCGACGGTCTTCGGCTATCAGGATCGCGGGGGTCATCCCCAGATCCATTTCGACGGTGTTCGCGTGCCGGTCACCAACCTCTTGGGAGAGGAGGGTGGTGGTTTCGCCATCGCGCAGGCTCGCCTCGGCCCCGGACGCATCCACCACTGCATGAGGGCCATCGGCGCTGCCGAGAGGTGCCTCGACCTGATGATTCAGAGATCGAAGGCCCGGACCGCCTTTGGGCGCACTCTTGCCGAACAGGGTGTGGTGCGTGAGTGGATCGCCGACGCCCGGATGCGAATCGAACAGGCACGTCTCCTCGTCCTGAAGACCGCCTGGATGATCGACAACTACGGGGTCAAGGCGGCTCGCATTGAGATTGCTGCGATCAAGGTGGTCGCACCCGATGTGCTGACCTTCGTCGCCGATCGCGCCATCCAACTCTTCGGGGGAGCCGGATTCACCGATGACTACCCACTCGCCGAGTTCTATGCGATGGGCCGCTGGTTGCAGATGGCAGACGGTCCTGACGAGGTCCATCGCCGCTCCGTTGCCCGGGCCGAACTGGGCCGTCTCGAGGCCGGAGCCGTTCCCGAGCCGTACGACTTCGGTTAGCGCTCCGTCGCCCAAATAGCTACGCGATCGCGCCGGGCCGGCGCACGAGCCCCCCGACGACCACTCCGATCATGGGGAGGCTGAGGACAAGACCGTTCAATCCGTCCTCGTCTGCGATCCCGAGGGCGGCAAGGAGACCGAGCCCGGCGCAGATGAACAGAACCGCCGTCACGGGCTGCCACCACGGCGGGGCCGGGCGGGGATCCCTGATTGGGCGCTCGAAACGTCCGAAGATCGCAATGAGGATGCCGGTGACGACGGCGAGGACGGCGAACCACAGGGGTCGGGTGAGCCACCATGCAGTGGTCAGCGGCTCGATGCCGAACCCAAAGCCACCGGCTGCCAGCCCAAGGCCGATGGCGATGACCATGGCGGTCAGGTGCCAGAGGTAGAGAGTCATGATCAGCGCGCTCACAGCCACGACGGCGGTCCATGCCCTGATCCGCTGCATGGCCCGTTGCAGGAGGGGCTCCAGGGCCAGGACCAATCCGGTCTGGAACATGCCCAGGAAGATCAAAGTCACCCTCGGCGGGTACGAGTTGGTGATCTGGGCCGTGTCGAGCCCGACCATTGCCACCGGATAAGGCCCCAGCCATACCAGGGCGAGCAGGACGACAAGGCCGGTGGCGGCGAGCCCCAGTCGTCTGGCTGTGCCGGGAATCTTCCCGTCGACCCAGGCGTAGCCGAGAAGATGGACTGTTCCCCATACGAAGACGTAATTGAGGAATCCCGCGGGGACCAAGCCCCCGCCGATGTCGGCGAGATCGCTGAGCCCGGCAAGAGATGTGCCGAGGACGATCGACCACCAGCCGAGGCGGTCCCAGATCACCAGGGCGGCAGGGGCCAGGGTGACGATGACCACATAGGCCGCCAGGAACCAGGTAGGAACGAGCGCTGCGCGCGACGCGAGTTGCAGCGTTTCCCAGTCGAATCCGAGACGGAGGCCCACCCAGCCACCGACCGTCCAAACGGCGAGAAGCGGCACAACCGGAAGGGTGAGACGTCGCAGCCTGGCCCGCAGCCAGGTTCCGTAGGCCTCCCCGCGCCGACGGGCCGACCTCCAGGAAAGGGCGTTGGAGTATCCACCCATCAGGAAGAAGACGGGCATCACCTGGAAGATCCATGTGAGGGGATGGGTCCAGTCCGCGAGTTCGAGGAGATGCCCCGGCTTCAGCTCACCGGAGTCGATGGTGATGGCGGCCATGAGCCAGTGGCCGAACACCACTACGAGGATCGAGACAACACGCATCAGGTCGACCACCCGATTGCGATCGGGTGGAGTCTGTTCGGCTAGGCGTTTTGCCGTGGACCAGAAGCCCATGCGGCGATTATGGCTCGACGGACCGGCCCTGAGGTGCTCCATTGCACGACATCTACTTCTAGTGCCCCGACCACTAACGTTTGCCGCGTTCAGGACGGCCAGTAACGCCCCTGGCTGTGTCCTCGTCCTCGATGAACGAACGGGTGCACCTTCGTCCTGCGTCCTTGCCAGAAACGTCCCTGCCCCGCCCTGAACATCGCCAACGCTTGTGGCCAGAGCACTAGTTCCTTACCACGAGGGCGTACACCCCGTCGGGCAGGTCGTAGTCGCCGATTGACCTTGAAAGATCCACCTCGAAACCGGCTTCGCTCAGCGTGTCCGCGACGGTGCCCACGTCGATCAGCACGTTGATGTGGGTCTCGTGGCCGAGGCGTTGGGTCCCATCCGGGAGCTCGACATTGGTGGTCATGCCTCTGATGAACCGGTTGGGCGGCTCGAAGATGGTTGTGACTTCTATCGACCATCCCTCGCCATCGACCGTGGCGTGATTGACGCCAGATCTGGCATCACCGTAAGAGAGATCGCAGATGTCGATCACCATCAGGCCGTCGTCCGTGAGGGCGTCGGCGAGTTTCATGACCGCCGTCTCGATCTCCTCGGGGCTGGACAGGTAGTTGACCGCGTGCCCGACGGAGACGATCGCCTTTGCGGAGGGTATGGGATCGCCCGGAATCCTCAGCAGGCGGAGATCGGCGCTTGGCACGGTCTCGGCGGCCAGGTCGAGCATCGGCTGAGACGCATCCGTCGCCACCACGGAGTGCCCGGCGGCGATCAAGTGTTTTGTCAAAGCACCGGATCCGCAGCCAATCTCGAGCACGTCAACACCCGGCTCCAGGAGACCGAGCACACCGGGAGCACACGCGTCGGCGTAGTCGCCGAATCCGGCCTCGTGGATTCGGGCCAGGTCTTCGCGGTAGTAGGCGTCCACGTCGGGCATTGTCGCGGTTCTCACCGGGTGGCCATCAGGCTGGATGTTCCCTCACGAATTCGGGAACGAAAGGCGTTGATGCTGCGTTTACCTGATCTCACAGATGATTGGCTACGCATGATTGATCTAACAGTTACTCCGTGGCGAGAAGCAGCGTCCTGTCTCGAACAAACCGATGAGGTGACTTTCTTCCCCGACAGGGACGACATCGGTGCCATCGCCAAGGCCAAGGCCATTTGCGCGACGTGCCCGGTCGCAGATGTTTGCCTGTCCTGGGCGATTGAAAGTAATCAGAACGATGGGATCTGGGGCGGGCACACTCCCAAGGAGCGCCGAACGATCCGCCGTCGCTGGCTCGAGGAGATTCGCAAGGCGAGCTAGTGCAGGCCGCTAGCGACTTCGCTCTGCCGGCTCGTCCTTGTCGGGACCCGATTCGGCCCCGATGTGGACCAGTGCGTCGCCGGTGTTCACGAGAGGGCGCATCGTCCTGGCGATTACCCATCCCGTTTCGGTTGCCTTCACCGTCGTGGCTCTGATGCCGAAGGCATCCGAGATCGATGCGACCGGTTCGCCCTTCTCAACAACCTGGCCCAGTGTCACCCTGATTTCGGCGAGTCCGCCACGCCGGGCGCGCACCCACCGGGTTCGCCGGATGAATTGCGTCGGTTGGGCCCGCGGTAGACGCGTCTCGACCATGTCCATATCGCGCAGGGTGCGCATGATCCCCACATAGCCGGTATCGATCGAGCGTTCGTTGAACCGGTGTGCCTCCCCCGCCTCGTACACCAGAACCGTCGCTCCCAGATCGGTCGCGGCCTTTCGCAGAGAGCCCCGCCGCTGACGAGCGTGGATGGTGAAAGGAGCCGAGAAGGCCTTGGCGAGCCGAAGGGTGTCCGGGTCATCGATGTCCGCTCGGATCTGTGGCTCGTTGGTCCGGTGGTTGGTAGCTGTGTGCAGATCGATTCCGACAGAGCATTGACTGACGACTTCTGCGATGAAGAGATGAGCCAGACGGGCGGCGGTTGACCCGCGCTTCGACCCGGGGAACGCCCGATTGAGGTCTCTCCGGTCGGGCAGGTATCGGGATTCGGTCATGAACCCGAGCGGGTTCACGATGGGGACTGCGATCACAGCGCCCTTCAGGCTCTTGGCATCGAGGTTCTTCATCACCCGTCGGATGATCTCGACCCCGTTCAACTCGTCACCGTGGATTGCACCGGAGAGCCACACATGGGGCCCCGGTGCCCGGCCATTGATCACGGCCACGGGGAGGGTTTCGTCCGATCCGGTGGCAACCCGGGCGAATGGGAGCTCGATTCGCTTCTTGCGACCGGGTTTGACGGTGACATCTCCCACGGTGATGTCCTCGTTGCGCTTGGTATCAGGCATCTTTGGCCGACTCGATGTAGCTGATGATCGCGTCTGCGATGTCGACTCCGCTGGCTCCCTCGATCCCTTCGAGACCGGGGGAGGAATTGACCTCGAGAACCATCGGCCCTTCGGACGATTGGATCAGATCGACGCCGGCGATGTCCAGGCCCATGGCCGATGCCGCCCTGATCGCAGTTGCTCGTTCGTTGGGGGAGAGAGTGATGGCTTCGGCCTTCCCGCCCCTGTGCAGATTCGACCTGAACTCTCCGGGCGGGCTTTGTCGGCGCATCGAAGCGACGATCTCGCCGCCGACCACGAACGCCCGGATGTCGGCGCCGCCGGCCTCGCTGATGTATTCCTGTACCAAGAAGTTGGCGTCGAGCTGACGGAAGGCGCTGATTACCGACTCGGCGGCCTTGCGGGTCTCGGCAAGGACCACACCGACGCCCTGCGTCCCCTCGAGGAGCTTGACCACCACGGGTGGCCCGCCGACAACCTCGAGGATTCCCTCGATGTCCTGGCTGTCGTGAGCAAAACTCGTGGTCGGCAGTCCGACACCGGACCGGGTGAGAATCTGCATCGATCGAAGCTTGTCGCGAGAGCGGCTAATGCCATCCGAACTCGCCAGGCTGAACACGTCCGCCATCTCGAACTGGCGGACGACCGCGGCGCCGTAGAAGGTGTAGCTGGAGCCGATACGAGGGATGATTGCGTCGGGCCGCACCTCCTCGCCCCGAAAGAGGACCTTGGGGCGCCGGGCGGTGATGTCCATGTAGCAGCGGAGGTAGTCGACGACGGCTACTTCATGGCCGCGTCCTATCGCCGCCTGCTTGAGGCGCGACGTCGAGTAGAGGGCGGCGCTTCTGGAGAGAATGGCGATCTTCACGTTGCCGCCAGGGTACGGAATTCTCGACCAGGACCAGCAATCAGATCTATAGGATGGGCTCATCGCCTGGAAGGAACCAGTGACAAGAGCCAACTGAGGAAATCGACCGCCTCCGGGCCGTCTAGTGGCCCGCCCTGCTCAAGGGAGTTGCCAATGTCTGCCATCCACTTCAAACACGTTTCCTTCTCATACTCATCGGCCGTCCCGATTATCGAGGACGCCAGCTTCGACCTCGGCCCGGGGTGGGCCGGCCTGATCGGTGCCAATGGCGCCGGGAAATCGACCCTGTTGCAACTGATCTCAACCGACCAACTCCCGGACTCAGGCACGGTGAGCGTGGTGCCATCGGGCCAGCCGCCTGTGTTCTGCCAACAGCGTGTCGATGAACTCGGCAGCGACATCGAATCGTTTTCCCAGATCTGGGAGGGTGGAGCGGTCCGTATGCGGGCGAGGCTTGAACTCGATCCTGAAGACCTGGACCGTTGGCAGATACTCTCACCCGGCGAACGGAAGAGGTGGCAGATCGGAACTGCCCTCGCCCAGCGACCAAGCGTGCTTCTCCTGGACGAACCAACAAACCACCTCGACGCCGAAGCGCGGGATCTCCTCGTTCGGGCCCTCGAGAGCTATCGAGGTTGCGGAATCGTGGTGTCACACGACCGCGGCCTGCTCAACCATCTGACGACCAAGACACTTCGAATTCATCGGGGCTCGGTGCGACTGTGGAACGGGCCGTACGACGTGGCTCATGACGCCTGGAATGCCGCGGCCGATGAGCAGCAGCGGGAGTACGACAATCTCAAGCGGGAACAGAAGACGACCCGAAACCGGCTCGGAGACCAAAGACGCAGGGCCGAGCAGAAGGATGCAGAGCGACTCCGAACCCGCAGGACTGCCGTGAAGAAGGACCTCGACGCCCGGGGTGCTGCCGCCACCGGGCGACACGCGATGGGTCAGAAGGCGGGGGCGAAGGAGAGGGGAGTCACCCGATCGCGCCTGGAGGCTCTCACTGCCGAGATTGACTCGACGCATGTGGAGAGGGAGGGCGGCGGAGCTGTGGCGTTTGGCTTCAAACCCGCCAACAAGGTCTTCCTCGTGCGGTACAACGGCCCCGTCGACGCGGGGGACAAGCGGCTCTTCCGTGTCGATGTGGCAGTCCGCCGCGACGACCGGATTCACGTCACCGGACCAAATGGTGTCGGCAAGACGTCCCTACTGAACCGGATAGTCAGCGAAGTCGCGGTGCCACGGGGCAAGGTGCTTTATCTAGCTCAAGAGACCACCTCTCGAGACGCCAGCGGCTTCCTTGACGAGGTGCGGCGCCTTCCCGACGCCGACAAGGGTCGGGTGATGTCCCTGGTCGCCCTTCTCGGCTCGGATCCCGGTTCCGTGCTGGCGTCCGATCGGCCATCCCCCGGCGAGGCGCGCAAGGTGGCGTTGGCGCTTGGTCTGGGAACTCCCAAGTGGCTGTTGGTGCTGGACGAGCCAACCAACCATCTCGATCTGCCATCGATCGAGCGCCTCGAGGCTGCGCTATCCGATTACGCGGGTGCCCTTCTGTTGATCACCCACGATGACCGACTTGCCGGCGAGGTCACCAAGACAACATGGACTGTTGGTGCCGATGGGCTGTAGTGGCCCACGACAGACCACTCGAGCGCTCGCCTAAATAAATCTGATATTTGACATATCAGATTTTATGTTCCATAATCCGTGAATATATGGCACAACCAGCTAGCCAAGAGGAGATTTGCCAGATGTTCTACCGATATGACCCCTTCCGTGGTCAGCAGCCACAGCGTCGGGTCCTGAATGCCGATGTGTACCGATTGGGCGACATGTTCCATGTCGAAATCGACGTCCCCGGTGTTGATCTCGAAGACATCGACATCGAGGTGGAGAAGAAGCAACTCACCGTGACCGTGGAACGGCGCGATCTCGTCGATGACGAGCGGACCGATCTCGTTCGCGGACGGCCCACCGGAACCTTCAGCCGCAAGTTCTTCCTGAGCGACTCGCTCGACGGGGAGAGCATCGAGGCGACCTACGACCGTGGCGTTCTGAAGCTGTCCGTCCCGGTGATCGAGACTGCAAAGGCTCGCAAGGTGGCAATCACCACCGTCGACACACCCGGAGAACTGGAGAGCTAACCCACTCCTTCTCCTCACGAACAAGAACCCCGGATCGCATTTCAGCGGCCGGGGTTTCTTTATTGCTGCCGCCGTCACTGTCCGGGTTCCGACGGATTAGCCGGGGCCCGGGTTTGGTTGACTTTGGGCGTGAAGGTCCTATACGGGTTATTGGCCGTGGCAGGCGCCGCCCTGATGCTGTTCTGGATCGGGGGTTCGCCATCCCGGACGGTGCAGGTGGCATCCGGCCCCGTCGAGGTTCCAGACGGGATTCATGACCCGGTCCGTGCCGGCGAGCAGACTCCTCCGGATTTCCGACAGTTGCTCCCTCGCGACGCCATCCTTCCCATCTACAACCCGACCTTCGTAACGGCTTCCACCTCGCCGTGGGACGACGACACGCTGATCATCGGGATCGAGCTCGACGGCGAGGCCAAGGCGTATCCGGTCAGCTTTCTCAATCGGCGCGAGATGGTCATCGATTGGATCGGGGGGACACCGATTCTGGTTTCCTGGTGACCGCTTTGCGCGACGGCGATGGTCCATCGCCGAACCCTCAACGGAGAGACTCTGGTGTTCGGGAACCAGGGTGCGCTGATGGGCAATGCCATGACGTGGTGGGAGCACACGACGGGCAGCGTTTGGAGCCAGCCTCTCGGACAGGCGGTCATGGGCTCGCAGAAGGGGGAGAGGCTCGAACTCATGGCCTCGCAGCTGACGTCGTGGGCCACCTGGAAGACGGACCACCCCGGGACGGTTGCCCTCGATGCCCCGGCGGGTTCTTCACGTTTCGATCTGGGGACGATGGCCATCGTGGCCGATTTCGGCGAGGAAGCCGCGGTGTACCCGGTGCGTGAGTTGATCAGCAAGGGACCGGCAAACGATGTGGTAGCCGATATTCCGATCGCTGTCGTCTTCGATCCAGCAGCCGACGACCGTTGGAGCGTTTTTCACCGTCGTATCGGTGATCAGATCCTCACGCTCATCGAGTCTGATGGTCTCATCCTCGACGCCGAAACGGGGACGAGTTGGGATGTTGGGAGTGGACGCGCCCTGGAGGGCCCGTTGGAAGGCGAGATCCTCGACAGTCTCCCCGGCTTCACCTCATTCATCCGTGACGCAGCAAGATTCTGGCCCGATGCCGACATTTGGGAGGGGTGACCAACATTGAGCAGCAATGTGGGTGAGAATGGGTCCATGAACCGGCACAAGCGCCAGCGTCCCGCGTGGTTGATCGGCCTGATCATTGCCATTGTCGTCTTCGGCGTTGGGCTGGTCCTTTTCCAGGTCCTCGGATTCGGCGATGACCCGGTTGTCGGCGCTTCTTCGGACTTGGCTCGTCTGATCTCCCTGTGACCGATCGCTTCGTGATGACATCCGAGCAGCGGCGCGCCCTGGTCACTGTCGCGGTGAGCCAACTCCTGGCCCTGTCCCTGTGGTTCTCGGCTTCGGCCGTGGCTCCCCAGTTGCGCGATCTGTGGCGCCTTGACACAACTCAGGAGGCCGGGCTCACCCTGGCCGTTCAGATCGGATTCGTTGTCGGAGCCATGCTGTCGGCGCTGGCAAATCTCGCCGACGTCATCCCAAGTCGCCGCCTGTTCACGATCGCCGCCGTCGGCGGAGCTCTCGCCAATCTCGGTTTGCTGGCGATGGACGAGACAACCGTCTCGACAGCCCTGGCGCTTCGATTCCTCACCGGCATGTTCCTCGCCGGGGTCTACCCGGCCGGCCTCAAGGTCATGGCAGGTTGGTTCAGAGCCGGGCGCGGACTGGCGTTCGGTGTTCTGGTGGGGGCCTTGACGGTCGGCTCCGCTTCTCCACATCTGGTTCGTGGGTTTGGCCTCGAGTGGGAGGGCGTGGTGATCTCGGCGACGGCCGTGACCTTCCTGGCGGCGGGGATGATGACCCGGGTGGGTGACGGTCCCTACGAGGTGCCATCGCAGCCATTCAAGTGGAAGCAGATCGGGCTCGTTGTCCGCAATGAGGGGGCCCGACTGTCGACCTATGGGTACCTCGGGCACATGTGGGAGTTGTACGCCATGTGGACGTGGACTGCTGTTTTCCTGATCGCGTCTGAGCAAGCCTTTGGGGGAAGCTACGGATCGGTGTCCATGATCACGTTCGCTGTCATCGCAGTTGGCGGGCTCGGATCGTGGTGGGCCGGCTCACTCGCCGACCGGCTTGGCCGCACCAAGGTCGCGGGCGGATCGATGGCGGTCTCGGGAACATGTGCCCTTGCCACACCGATCGTCTTTGGACTGTCGCCTTGGTTGGTTGTGCCTGTCTTTCTGGTCTGGGGTTTGACGGTCGTCGCCGACAGCGCTCAGTTCTCGGCGATGGTCACCGAAACGGCTGATGACCAGGTTCGCGGAACGGCAATCACCCTCCAGACGGCGGTCGGGTTCTTGTTGACCCTGGTCACGATTCGGGGCGTGCCCGCCATTGCCGATGCCGTGTCCTGGCAGTGGGCATTCCCCGTCCTTGCCATCGGTCCTGCTCTGGGAATAGTCGCCATGATCCGTCTCGCCCGGTCTCCACACGCCAGGCAGATCGCGGGCGGTCTCGGCTGAAGCGAGTGTGCTTCCAGCGGTACCGGTGCACCCGCATATCGATCGATCCGGAAGATTGTCGGCTGGGTGTCGGTTGTAGTGGTCGATGAAACAACGAGCCGAACAACAACACCTCGATTGGCTGGCCCGGTCATTCGGACGTCCTGACTACGCCCCGCTCTCCCCGGCTGACGTCGAACTCATCAGGTCCGTCGGTGAGGTCGTCAGCAAGTATCCGGGAACCCATGTGTTCAAAGAGGGCGCCACCGCAGACGCCGCCTACCTCATTGAGTCCGGGCAGGTCGAGATCTACCGCGGGTCAGGCCAGGGAAAGCGAGTTGTCGCTCGGGTCGGTCCGGGCTCGGTTCTCGGAGATATTGCGATGTTCGGGAGCACCCCCTACGTGTCGTCGGCGAAGGCAATCGGGTCGGTTCGGGTGTTCAGGTTCGAGCGCGACCGTCTTCTTCCGGAGCTCGGTCGGCACCCGGCCGTGTGTCTTCGATGGCTCGTGGCCGGTCTCCGCCAACTCGAAGGAACCCAACGGCGCGTCATCCGGTTGATGCACAAGACAGTCCTGGCTCAGGTTGCGGACCTCCTCGTCGAGGAGGGGGAGAGACACCCCGAAGTGAACCTCTCCCAGTCGACCATCGCAGCGCTTCTCGGCGTGAGCCGTCAGTCGGTGAACGAGGCCCTGGGCCGTCTTCGCGACCAGGAAATCGTCGAAACCGGGTACCGCTCGATCCGGATTCTGGACTCTGATCGTCTCGACGCTGTTGCCGCTTCGTGAAATTCGATCCTCTGAGCCCTTGACTCATTTCGCGAGCTTGCGATAGGATGTCAACAATCCTTCGGGATTGGGCCAACGCCTGTAGCACACGCATCAGGGGTCGGTTGGACAATCCAGAATTTCAATTGGGGACATGCTCGCGCGTCTGCTAGCCTGTCCTTTCTTGCGTTATCCCTACTCCCACCACCTCAAGGAGGCACCTCTTGGCTTCGCGCGTGGCTGAGCGCTTCTCCTTCGGGAAAATCCCCGAAGTTCTACCCCTACCCGACCTGCTTGCAGTACAGCACGAATCATTCCAGTGGTTCTTGGACGAAGGTCTCCGAGAGATCTTCAACGAGATAACTCCCATCGAGGATTTCACTGGTTCTCTCGCGCTCGAACTGACCAACCATCGTTTTGGCGAGCCCCTGATGAGCCTCGAAGAGGCCAAAGAGCGCGACGCCAACTACGCCCAGCCGTTGTTCGTGACGGCGCGGTTCATGAACAAGGGCACCGGTGAGATCAAGGAACAGAAGGTGTTCCTTGGCGAC
>JAYEGJ010000036.1:0-38686 GCA_034658975.1 Actinomycetota bacterium | reverse complement strand
AGACAACGGACAAGTTCCACCTCGAACGGTCATGACGTGACTTCATATCGAGATGCCGGGGTAGACCTCGACGGCGCTGCGAAGCATGTCAGAAGCATCGCTGCCGATGTGACGTCGACCTGGTCGGGCAAGGTCATCGGGGGGTTTGGGGGGTTCGCCGCGGGAGTCGAGATGCCGGAGGGCCTGCGGGAACCGGTTCTGATGATGTCGACCGACGGAGTCGGCACCAAGCTCGACTTGGCAAGACGCTCCGGTCTCTGGGACGGCGTCGGCAACGACCTGGTGGCCATGTGCGTCGACGACCTCGCCGCGGTTGGCGCGACACCTCTCGGTTTCGTCGATTACATCGCTGTCGGGTCCCTTCAACCAGAACGTGACTCGGCCATCGTCAGGTCGATTGCTCGAGGCTGCTCCGTTGCCGGCTGTCCACTCCTCGGAGGCGAAACGGCGGAACACCCTGGCGTCATGGAGTCGGATGCGGTCGACCTGGCGGGAGCGGTGATGGGTGTGGTCGAGAAGTCGCGCGCCCTCAGCCCGGAGGACGTCTCGGAGGGCGATGTGATCATCGGGCTACACTCCCCGAACCTGCGCTCGAATGGCTTCTCGCTGATTCGCACCCTCTTCGGCGATGACATCGACTCCCACATCGAGGACCTCCTCGCGCCGTCGGTGATCTACTCACCTGCCGTTCTCGCCGCTGTCGCAACAGGAGGTGTCCTCTCGGCCGCTCACATCACGGGTGGTGGGATCGCCGAGAACCTGGAGCGGTCACTGCCGGCCCATCTCGGAGCAGAGGTCGACACATCCGCCTGGACTCCGCCCGAGATCTTTCGACTCGTCGCCGAGCGTGGAGTCGAGGCCGGGGACATGTTTCGCACCTTCAACATGGGCATCGGCTTCTGTCTCGTCGTCGATGCGCCATTGCTCGACGCCGTTCTCAACGCCACCGCCGATCACTCCCCGATCGTCGTGGGCAGAGTCACGTCCGAGCCGGGGGTCGTTGTTCTTTGAGCTTCGCCGAGGCGAGCGGCGTCGTTAAGAAGTCAGAGTCGACATATGCAGGGGCGATCCACCCAGGTTGGGACTTCGCTGGTTTCGCCAACGGCACCACTCAGCAGACTCCTTGATCCTGCAATTCGGACCGCTCAGGCATTAGTTTCCTATCTGGTTCGATAGTCTCAAGGAGTTCACATGACCACTGAAGCTGCGCCAGAGCGCACCATCAACTATGCCTTCCTTCTCGGTGGGCTGACAGCAGCGATCTTCGGCATCATCCTGCTCATATTCGACGAGCAGGCCCTGTCACTGGCGGTGGTCCTTCTCGGCCTCTGGTGGCTCATCCAGGGAGCATTCATGCTGTTCTCGGTATTCATCGACAAGGAGGACATGGGATGGAAGCTCTTCATCGGTGTCCTCGGCCTGGCTGCCGGAGTCATCGTTCTCGCCAACCCGGGGAACGCTGTGGACTTCCTCGGTGGAGCGTTCGCCATCTTCCTGGGGATCATCGGAGTCCTGATCGGTGTCGCTGCAATCTTCGGATCGTTCCGCGGGGCGGGGTTCGGCGCGTTGCTGTTCGGAGCTGTGAGCGCGGCAATCGGTCTGCTCTTCATCTTCAACTCGTCGTTCTCGTTCACGGCACTCGTGACGATCTTCGCAATCCTGCTGCTCGTCGACGGCGTATCCGCCATCTACCTGGCCGTCAAGTACAAGTAACGGACTCGAGTTCGTCGTAGAGGGGCGCCCATCGGGCGTCCCTCTCTCTTTCTATGCGGGTGTATTCGGGGATCAGAGAACTGAAGACCCCCGGCATTCGTTAGTCTCTATACGTGCTCAATTGCCTACCGATCGACGACCGACGCGGGCTTTTCGCCTCGCCGTAACGGGAAACGCCCAAGCCCGAACACGTCAGAAAGGAGCCGAAACATGAGCGAACTCATCCGTCGTCACAACGACGTACTCGCACCCGTCATTGCCTTCAACACCAAGATCCACGCCGAGACCGCAAGCGGTCTCTGGATAACGGACCCGGATGGGAACCGTTGGGCGGATTTCGCCTGCGGCACAGCCGTCACCAACCTCGGCCACAACCACCCGGCCGTTGTCAAGGCTGCCCGCGATCAACTCGACAAGCTCGTCCATTCCGGAATGATCTTCCACTACGAGTCCATCGTTGCGGCTGCCGAAAAGCTGAGAGACATCACTCCCTCCGCTATCGAGAAGTTCGCCTTTGCGAACTCCGGCGCCGAAGCTGTCGAGGCGACCGTGAAGCTCGCCAAATACTCGACCGGTCGACAGGGCGTAGTTACCTTCCGCGGAGGGTTTCATGGCCGGACCATGGGCTCCGTTTCGTACACGACCTCAAACGCGAAGTATCGCGACGGCTACCACCCCGTCCTCGGGTCTGTGTTTGTCTCCCCGTTCCCGCACCCGTATCGCTGGGGGATGTCGGTCGACGATGCGGTCGATCGCTCAATCCACGAGCTTCAGATGATGTTCAAGCACGTGGTCTCACCTAAGAACATCGCCTGCTTCCTGGTCGAGCCGGTCCAGGGCGAGGGAGGTTACTACCCCGCACCGCCCCGGTTCTTGGACGAGCTGAGGCGTCTTGCCGACGAACATGGAATCCTTCTTGTCTACGACGAGGTGCAGACAGGATTTGGTCGAACCGCCGAGTGGTTCGCCACCGACCATTACGAAGCGAAGCCGGACATCATGGCCTTCGGCAAGGGCATCGCCAACGGTTTTCCCGTTTCGGCCTACGGAGCTTCCGCCGAACTCATGGACGCCTGGCCGGTCGGGGCGCATGGCACCACCTATGGGGGAAACCCGGTAGCCGCTGCCGCCGCCGGCGCCGTGATGGACACGACGGGAGATCTCCTCCCGCATGCCCGCGAATTGTCCGAACACGCCTTCGCCCGGTACGGAGAGCTGGCCGAGCGCCACGAGACAATTGGTGATGTTCGAGGACTGGGCCTGATGGTGGGGGTCGAGTTCGTCGCGGATCGCGAGACACGGGAGCCGGACGACAAGGCATTCCATCACGTCCAGGCCTACGCCTTCGATCGAGAGCTGATCATCATCGAATGCGGGCCGGACGGAAATGTCCTGCGTTTCATCCCACCGCTGATCACATCCATGGATGAGTTGGATTGGGCCATCGACCTGGTGGACGAAGGTCTTTCCTCCTGGGAGGAGACGCGTTCCTGACTAATGCTGTAGGGCCGCCCCGGTATACCGGCCAGCCTTACGACGTTCAGAAAGCGGCGGTGTTCACCCAACTCCCACCCATGTAGGCATCGCCCACCTTCGGTAGGCTTTCAGGTGTGCTTCTGGAGAGGGAAACAGAACTCGGTGTCCTTGGAGGTCTTCTCGCTCGTCTGGATTCAACAGGTGGGAAGGTGGTGTTGATTCGCGGCGAGGCCGGAATTGGCAAGAGCTCGCTGGTTGGTGAATTCATCGACTTCTCCAGCGACGAGGCGCACATTCATGTCGGAGCCTGTGACGACCTGATAGTGCCGCAGCCCCTGAGCCCGTTCTGGGACATGGCCCGCGTGGAGCCAGTGCTGATGGATCCGATCGATCGAGGCGATCGTCCAGCCACTCTTCAGACTGTGTTGGATCTGCTCTCCCGCTCACTCAGACCGACCCTGATGGTCATCGAAGACTCCCAATGGGCCGATGAAGCAACCCTCGACGCCGTCAAGTACATCGGACGACGAATCGAGCGCACCAACGGTCTGCTGCTCCTCACATATCGAACAGGAGAGGTCGACTATGAACATCCTTTGCGGGCCGTTATCGGTGACCTGCCTCCGCACGCTGTTGAGCGGATTCAGCTAGGTGGTCTCTCACTGTCGGCAATCTCGACAATCCTCGGCGGATCCGATCTCAATCCCGATGAGGTCCTGGCAGCCACCAGTGGCAACCCGTTCTTGGTTACCGAGATGGCGTCCGGTGACGGTTCAGTGATTCCCATGTCTTTACAGGACTCAGTGAATGCGCGAGTTCAGAAGTTGTCGCCAGGGGCCGTGGTCCTGCTGAAGACTCTCTCAGTGATCCCCGAGCCGATTCCGCGCATCGATGCCTTAACGCTCCTTGGATCATCCGATGAGGACCTAGCTGAGTGTGAGCGCCGAGGCTTGCTGTCTGTGTTCCAAGCGGATCAGGCGCATCCCCGACTGGTTCTCGATGGCGGATTCGGGTTGGAGGGCGATGTCGAGTTGGTTGGTTTCCGTCATGACCTGATACGTCGTGCCGTTGAGGAGTCGCTTACCAGCGGCGAGAGACTGTCGGCATATCGCACGGCACTCAATGAGCTTCCTGAAACCACACACCCATGTCTTCTCATCGAATGTGCACGTGAAATCAATGACATCGATCGATTGGTCGACCTCGCACCCAGATCGGCTTTCTATGCGGCAGAGATCGGCAGCCACCGTCAGGCAGTTGATGACTTCCGTTACCTCACCCCACATCTGGGGCGCTTCGATGCCGACGCACTCGGACCGCTACTGGATACGTGGGCGCACGAGGAGTTCTTATTGGACAACATGGTTGAGGCGATTCGCCTCAGCGGCATGGCTGTCGATCACTACCGGGAGATCGGAGACCTAAGTGCGGAGTCAAGAGCCCTGTCGCAATCTGCCCACGTATACGAGAACGCCGGTCAGCGCATGAAGGCAGAGGAGCTCGCCAGTCGGGCAGTGACAGTTCTTGGAGGCAGGCCCAATGGTCTCGACCTGGCCCGAGCCCTTGAGACCAACACCTACCTGCAATGGATGGCAGGTAACTGGGACGAAGTGACAGACCTGGTCAAGAAGACCCTCGAAGCCGGGGGGCCGGATATTGATGAGCGGATCCTCATTCGATCCCTCACCCATGCGGGGGTAGCTGAGCATATGGCCAACTATCCAGATGGTCGGGCCCGCCTCGAGGAGGCCAGGAAGCGAGCAGAAGACGCAGGCCAGTGGTTTGAGGAGTGTCGGGCGCTCCTCAACGATGGATGGGCTGCCATTGAGTTCCGCGATCTTGAGATTGCGATTGACTACCTGCAACGGGCCATCGCCTCGGCCGTGAGACACGAATTGCCTATGCTCGAGTTCTATTCGACGGCCCTGTATGCCAGGGCTCTTGACCTGAAGGGTAACTGGACCCTGGCCGAGGATCTTGTGCGCGACCTTCAGGATCGCGCCGCAATTGCCCAGATGGTCGGGCTCCCGGTTATGGGTGCGATCGAGGCGAGACGAGGAAGGGACTCAGCTCGCGCGACCATCGCCCGGGGCTGGGAACTAGCTTCTCTTGCAGCCGAGGACCAGCGTCTTGCTCCCGCAGGGATCGCCGCGGCCGAGTACGCGTGGATCACCGGCCGCAGCGAGGTAGCCATCGCTGATCTCAAGAGGGTGATGGCCGGGGGACTCGAGAGAGGTTTCTCCTATTCACCGGGGGCCATTGCCTTCTGGCTGTGGAAACTCGACGAGTTGACTGATGTGCCCGAGGGGATCGCCGAGCCGTACCGGTTGGTCATGGAGGGAAAAGCCCTCGAGGCAGCGGCCATTTGGGAGTCTAAGGGCGTCCCCTATGACCGGGGTTTGGCCTTGATGCATGGTGACGATCAATCCCGATTGGAAGCGCTCGAGCTCTTCGAGAGCCTGGGAGCGACGGCGGTGGCCGGCAAACTTCGTCAGGCTCTGAGGGAAGAGGGAGTGACCGTGCCTCGCGGCAAGGGTCGGGACACCAGACGCCACGCCGCCGGTCTGACCGCCCGTCAAGCTGAAGTCCTCGGACTCCTCGATGAGGGACTCACCAACATCGAAATCGCCGAGCGGCTCTTCGTTTCACCACGAACAGTCGAGAACCACGTATCGGCAGTGCTCACCAAGTTGGACTCATCGACACGGGATGAAGCCGTGTCCCGGGCCCGTGACGAGGGTTTACTCCCGGCCAGCGCCTAGGGCTGACCCATTGCCCGATATCCCGGCTTTCTCAATGCCAACCAAGAGATTCTGGCTGCCGTCTAGGTAATCCAGGGGACTTGTAGCGAGATCTAGGTGGTGTTTGGCGGGCATATGGGTAGTCATCCCCGATGACGGGAAGAGCCCTCCCCCATACCTTCGAAGTGTGACCGGCAACGAACACGAGGAGGAGCCTGATGTCACTTTTCAGCACAATCGCACATGACGGTGCAGCCCCCACGAGAGGTTTCTCGCCCAAAGCAATCGGGATGATGGTCGCTGCACTCGCCCTTGGAGTTGCTCTTGGATTCGTCATCGGCAACAGCCGCACAGCGGCAGAGTCGTCCGCCACGGCGGTAGCGCCCGCTACCGGCCTGGCCCTGGATGATTTTGTCCGCCTCAACACCACAGATCTGGGCAATTGGGTACCGGCGGCATCGGCAGCCGCGATCGAGTCGCAGGCTGTGATTGATCCATTCATCCAAATGAACACCACGGACTTGGACGCTCTGGTAGCAGCGGCATCGGCCACTGTGATCGGTTCGCAAGCTGGGGTTAACCCCGATTTCCTGTCCTTGAACACCACTTCCTACGACGGGCTTGTCCCGGCAGCTTCTGCCAACGGACAGACCTCCGGAACTGTCAGCGAGGAGTTCCTGGACTGGAACATCGCATCACTCGAGTACTCGGCTGCCCGGTACTCCGAGCAGTCAAGCGGTCCCCGTTAGTAGCCGACAGATGTGAGTGAGGGGGCGCCCCGATGGGCGCTCCCTCCTCCTCCAAATCGAAAGGGCCGCCTGTGGGCGGCCTCTTCGTTACTCAGATCTAGGTGTCCTTCACTCAAATATGGGGGCCGGTCCCCGATGACCCGAAGAGCTCCTCTCTACAGCTTCGAAAATGGCAGGACAACAGCGACAGGAGATGCCTATGTCACTGTTCATGGACGTACACAACATCGAGGGTGGGGTTTCCGCTGAGGATGTTGCTGGGGCCCATATGAAGGATCTGGAGACCCAGGCGAAGTACGGCGTCAGCTACCTCAGGTACTGGGTCGACGAGAGCGCGGGAAAGATCTTCTGTCTTGTCGAGGCCGACAGCGCCGAAGACGCCAACACCGTCCACAGGGAGGCCCATGGTCTCGTCGCGGACGACATCTACCCGGTCAGCGAACACAGCTGATTCGATACAAAGGAGAGGAACGAATGAGGAGAATGATCACAACACTGGCCCTGGCGGGCACGATGGTGCTGGCGATGGCATCGGTAGCGCTGGCCGAGGGACCTCCGGAAAATGCCCGTAGCCCCACTTGCAGTCAGTATTTCGACAACCACGGAGCGCACATCTTGGAGCACTACGTGGGAGGCGCGGACGGTAACGCCGGTGGCGGCAAACCCGCCCACTTCGGTGCCTCGACCACTTCTCCGGGCGCAACTTTCTGTCTGGAGCAGGCCAATGCCGCAACTCCAACAGGCCCACCCGCACCCTAGGGAACGGCAAACCCCACGATCGCAGAGACCCCCGCAATCACCGGGGGTCTCGCTATGTCAGCTTGGCCAGGAGTTGATTAGAGGACTCGGTTGCCAGGGGAACCATCCGGGGTGGCGAATCATCTAAGCGACATGAGAAGGAAGACCCTCAGCCTGCTCGTCATCTTGGCATTGACCCTGGCCGCATGTGGCAGCGGCAGCGAAGTTACTCGCCCGTCAGATCCCGACGCACCTCTCCTCCAGGTTCGCACCGAGGGTGGTTTCGCCCCGGTGGAATTTGTTCTCGGAAGCGGGCCCACCTACACCCTTCTCGCCGGCGGTCGACTGATCCACACGGGCCCGACCATCGCGATCTACCCGGGACCCCTTCTTCCCAACTATCTGGTTAGCCAGATCAACGACGACCAGATGAACACCATCTTGGAGCTCATCGACAGGATCGGGCTACCCGACATGGAGAACGACATCCCCGCCTTCTTTGTCGGCGACGGCACTATCGAAGTGATTACCTACTGGGATAGTGAAGGCGAACACTCATCTTCGGTCTATGCCCTCGGGGTTGAGCCGGACTCCTCCACCCCATTTACCGAGCTCTTCGTGATGCTGGACCAATTTGCCGCCGAGGGTGAAGCGGTCGCATACCAGTCGGACCGTGTGCGAGTGATAGCCGGCGTTGGCTTCACCAATCCGGATTCCTCGGATGTGCGCGACTGGCCACTGGACAACGCCGACTTCTCGAGAACAACCGTTCTGTGCGGGTTTACTACGCGTGACGCGTAACTAACCCGCACAGAACGGTCTGAAACTCCTATTCGGCGACCGGTGGCACCTGGGCCATGGCATCGGCGATGCGATCCTGTGGGTGCTCGTAGTCGACGAGCTCATCGTTGAAGTACGCCTGGTAGGCGGCCATATCGAAGTGACCGTGGCCACTGAGGTTGAAGAGGATCACCTTCTCCTCACCAGACTCCTTGGCCTTCTCCGCCTCCATCATCGCTGACGCCACCGCATGGGTCGGCTCGGGACCGGGAATGATTCCCTCGACCTTGGCGAACTTCACCGCACTGGCGAACGTCTCCGTCTGATGCAGGGAATCGGCCTCGATGAGATCAAGCTCGAGAAGATGCGAGACCAGCGGAGCCATCCCGTGGTAGCGAAGGCCACCCGCATGAATCGGATCCGGGATGAATGGATGACCCAGCGTGTGCATCTTGACCAATGGCGTCATCTGTCCGGTATCCCCAAAGTCGAACTGATAGCTGCCTCGGGTAAGTGATGGCGCCGCCGCCGGCTCCACCGCACGAATCACGGGGTTCATGTTGCCGGCCATCTTCTCCCTTACGAACGGGAAGGCAAGACCAGCGAAATTCGATCCGCCGCCGGCGCATCCGATGACCACATCGGGTGTCTCGCCTACAAGGGCGAGCTGCTTGAGGGCCTCCTCGCCAATGATCGTCTGATGCATCAACACGAAGTCGAGCACGGAGCCCAGCGAGTATTTGACGTCGTCGTTGGTGGCGGCGACCTCAACTGCCTCGGAGATTGCGATTCCGAGGCTGCCCGGGGTGTCCGGGTCCGCCTCGAGAACCGAGCTGCCATATTGGGTGTTGGTCGATGGCGACGGATAGATGGTGGCGCCGAACGTCTCAATCATCGCTTTACGGGCCGGCTTCTGATCGAACGAAGCACGCACCATGTAGACCTCGCAGTCGAGGCCAAACAGGGAGCAGGCAAAGGCAAGGGCAGAGCCCCATTGTCCTGCCCCGGTCTCGGTCGACAGCTTCCTGACGCCGGCCTTGGTGTTGTAGTAGGCCTGGGCAACAGCGGTGTTGGGCTTGTGCGAACCCACCGGGCTGACGCCTTCGTACTTGTAGTAGATACGGGCCGGTCCACCGATCAGAGCCTCGAGCCCATGCGCCCTATAGAGCGGAGAGGGACGCCACAGCCGATAGACCTCGCGGATCTCCTCAGGAATCTCGATGAAACTGTCAGGCGAGACCAGTTGCAGGATGAGATCCATCGGAAACAGCGGCGCCAGGTCATCGGGACCTACCGGCTCGTGTGTGCCCGGGTGGAGCACCGGCGGCGGTGGCGTCGGCAGGTCGGGGACGATGTTGTACCAATGAGTCGGCAGTTCCGACTCCGGAAGGATGATCTTGGTAGTCATTAGGCCAAGATAGGCGAACTCGATGGGCGCGTGCCGGGCCGGCCGTCGCATAGGCTCTCGAGATATGACCTATCACTCGCTCCTCACGCGCAGGATTCTCATACGCGATATGGGAAAGGCAGGGCTGGCAGTGATGATTCTCGGGACGGCCGCATGTTCCTCCGAGCAGACCGCTGCCTCGACTTCTACCACCGCGAGTGCGGCGACGTCGCTTGCCCCTCCAACGTCGACCACGACGACCCCAACGACAACCGAGAGCCCGTCTTCCGACGCTGGATGGCAACGGGTTCAGCTCGAATTCGTCTCGGCCTACATTCTCTTCCGGGGAGGCGAGGCAGCAGTAGTCGACACCGGTGTGGGAGGGAGCGCTCCGGACATCGAGGCGGGCCTGCGGGGGATCGGGCTCGAGTGGGGAGCCGTCGGTCATGTGATCCTCACCCATCGGCATCCCGATCATCAGGGGAGTCTGGCCGCAGTTGTCGAAGCCTCCGGGGGAGCCCCCTGGTACGCAGGTGATGGTGACATTTCGGGAATCAGTGCCACAACGGTCGGGACGCCTGTCGGCGACGGCGACTCGGTTTTCGATCTGGACATCATCGAGACTCCCGGGCACACACCCGGTCACATTTCGGTGCTGGATGCGGCCGGAGGCGTGCTGGTGGCAGGCGACGCCATGAACGGCGCCGACGGCACTGTCACTGGTGCCAACCCGAGTTTCTCGGAGAACATGGACCTGGCGAATGCCTCAGTACAGAAGCTCGCCAGCTTCGACTACGAAGTTGTGCTGTTCGGGCATGGGGACCCGGTGGTGACTGGCGCGTCCGACGCAGTCAAGGAGCTAGCCGCAAGCCTCTGATTGCTCGAACCGACGTGCAGTGGGCACCGCGACACGCGGCACCCACTGCACTGGTAGATCAGTCTTCGCTCGAGGTGGTGGACTTGGCGGCGATCTCGCTGACGATGTCGGCGTTGGCCAATGTGGTCACGTCGCCAAGCTTGCGATCCTCAGAGATGTCCTGAAGAAGTCTCCGCATGATCTTGCCGGAGCGGGTCTTGGGCAGGTCGGCCGTGAACACTATGGACTTCGGCTTTCCGATCGGTCCCAGCGTGTGTGCGACGTGGTCGCGCAACTCGGCAATCAGTGCCTCGTCGCCTGTGATCGAACCGCGCAGGGTCACGAACGCTGCGATCGCCTGGCCGGTCAGTTCGTCCTTTCGGCCGACCACGGCAGCCTCGGCCACCGAAGGGTGACTGACCAGAGCCGACTCGACCTCCGTCGTGGAGATGTTGTGGCCGGACACCAGCATGATGTCGTCGACTCGTCCCAACAGCCAGAAGTATCCGTCCTCATCCCGCTTGCAGCCATCTCCGGGGAAGTAACGGCCGGGGAACCTGGTCCAGTAGGTATCGATGAATCGCTGATCGTCACCGTAGATGGTCCGGGCCATCGAAGGCCAGGGCTGGTCGATGACGAGGAAGCCGCCACCACCCAGCGGAACGGATTCGCCCTGCTCATTGACGACATCGGCAACCGTGCCGGGGAACGGCAGTGTTGCCGAGCCAGGCTTGGTCGAAACCACGCCGGGAAGCGGGGTGATCATGATCGAACCCGTCTCGGTCTGCCACCACGTGTCGACGATCGGGCAGGTGCCGCCGCCGATCATCTCGTTGTACCAGATCCACGCTTCGGGGTTGATGGGCTCGCCCACCGTTCCGATCAAGCGGAGCGAGGACAGGTCGTGCTTGGCGACGTGCTCGTCGCCCCATTTCATGAAGGCACGAATGGCGGTTGGGGCGGTGTAAAACACCGTGACCTTGTGGTCCTCGATGATTTGCCACAGGCGGTCGAAGTCCGGGAAGTTGGGAGCACCCTCATACATCACACTCGTGGTGCGGTTTGCCAGCGGCCCGTAGACGATGTAGCTGTGTCCCGTCACCCAGCCGATGTCGGCGCCACACCAGTAGACGTCTTCGTCGGGCTTGATATCGAAGACATAGCTGTGCGTGGTCATTACCGCGGTGAGATAACCGCCCTGAGTGTGGACGATCCCCTTCGGCTTCCCGGTTGTGCCGGACGTGTAGAGGATGTACAGCGGATCCTCGGCGTTGAGAACGGCAGGGGCGCATTCGTCGGACTGTCCATCGACGAGGTCGTGCCACCAGATGTCGCGACCCTCCGTCATGCTGACGTCGTGGTCGGTGCGGTTGACCACGATCACGTGCTCGACACTGGGAGTCTGGGAGACCGCGGCGTCCGTGTTCCCCTTCAACTCGGTGATCCTGCCGGCTCGCCACGAGCCATCCTGGGTGATGACCAAACGGGCTTCGGTGTCCTCGATTCGACTGGCGAGGGCGTCGGTCGAGAAGCCGCCGAAGACAACAGAATGGACCAATCCCAGACGGGCGCAGGCCAGCATCGCAACGGGCAACTCGAGAACCATTCCCATGTAGATGGCGACCCGGTCGCCCTTCTCCATGCCCAGGCTCTTGAGGCCGTTGGCGAACTTGTTGACCTCTACTGCGAGATCTGAATAGGTGAGGGTTCGGGTGTCACCGGGCTCGCCGATCCAGTGATAAGCGACCTGGTCCCCATGCTCATCGAGATGTCGATCGAGGCAGTTGTAGGTCAAGTTGAGTTCGCCGTCCTTGAACCACTTGTAGAACGGCGGGTTCGAATCGTCGAGAACCTCGGTCGGCTCCTTGAACCAGGTGATCCGATCGAGTGCCTGCTTCTGCCAAAACGCCTGATAGTCCTCGGTGGCCTCTTCGTGCACACCGGGCCTGGCGTTGGCCTGGGCAATGAAATCTTCCGAAGGCGCAAAAATGCGCTCTTCCTGGAGCAGGTTCTCCAGAGCCTGCGTCATGGTTACTCCTTAGATGAATTCGGTCGAGCGGAAGCTACACCGCGCGAGCTCGCCACCATATGAGAACACTCACGACGGCCGAAAGGTAGAGGACAAGGTCCCCAAGAAAGGTGTAAGGAGTCTCCCGGTCTGCGCCGAGAGCCCTCAGTGCGATCTCTTGTGTTCCCAACCCTGTGGTCTCGAAGATATCGCCGTTCGGGTCGGCGAAAGTGGACTTCCCGGTGACAGCGGCATGAATCA
The DNA here is from genome assembly GCA_034658975.1 of Actinomycetota bacterium. Classification (GTDB taxonomy): domain Bacteria; phylum Actinomycetota; class Acidimicrobiia; order Spongiisociales; family ZC4RG35; genus SZUA-217. Next base: position 25,977 of record JAYEGJ010000036.1, on the reverse strand, counting down.
CCGGAACGCCCAGCTCCACTGCCCGCATCCGGGTCATGCCGATGAACTGGTCTGAGGTCGGGGCGAGCCCATAGGAGGCTTCGTTGGTGGCGACCACCATGATGTCGGCTCCGGATCGTCGATGCTCCAGGGAGTACCTGGAGAACCCGCCTTCGAAGCTGATGACCGATCCCAGCGTGTAGTTGCCGGTGTCGAAGACGACCGGACCGTCTCCCGGAATCTGGTCGCGGGGCACGCGATCGAGGGCCGGGATCCAATCGAAGAGTGGACGAAGCGGGATGTACTCGCCAAACGGCACGGGATGCTGCTTGCGGTACTCACCCACAATCTCTCCGTCGGGATTGAAGACGACGTTGGCATTGATCCACTCGGTGTCGCTGACCGGACGGTCGCCGCCCACCAGAAACCAGGCGTTGAGACGACGGGCCTGCTCGGCAATGGCGGCACCAACCTCGGGGTTGAGCACCGGGTCGGCGTTGGTGGAACCGGTTGAGCCCTCCGACCAGATCACCAAGTCGACGGAGTCGTCCGGGATGGTCTTGGTCAGTTCGAGATGCTGCTCGAAGGTTCGGAGACGCTCATTCGGCGAACAGTGCTCGAACGGGCATGGCGTGGAGCCCTGGACGATGGCTACTTGTTCCACCGGCTCTGCATCATCCGTCGGAGTCATGAGCATCCAGAGGAACGACCCGCCTAAAACAAGCACAGCTACTCCCGTCCCGATCGCCGTCGACCGGTCAGCCTTCTGCGTCACCATTTGAGCCAGCACCGCTCCGATCAGAACAATGAGGATCGTCAGGCCGGTGGTGCCGATCACGGCGGCAGGGATTCGCGTGAAGATGTTGTCTGATAAGGCATACCCGGCGGCACCCCATTCGAATCCACCGACCGGGAAGCGGTAGCGGAAGATCTCCATAAAGGCCCAACCGCCTACGGCAGCGGCCAGCCACACCGCAGGTGAGTGGTCGTTGTAGCGGGACACCCACCACCCGTAGAGAGCGAAAAAGGCCGCCTGAACGGGAACCAGAAGAAGTGCGATCAGTTCAAGCTCGGCCAGCCACCAGATGAGCCCGGAGAAGAAGACGAGCCCGTAGACGGCGCCGATGAGGAGGCCCTGTCGACGGTCCGATGCCAGGCGCAGGGCCCACAGGAAGAGGGCAACACCGAGGACTACCAGCCAACCCGGCCCATAGGGGGGGAACGCCAGGACCGAGACGATCCCTCCGGCGAGGGCTGCCAGGACTGCTTTCACGCACGGGAGGGTAGGGACAACCCGTTTCCTAATGCTGTGGAGTCGGTATACCGAATCTGCGCCGCGGAGAACGCGGAATTCACTCAACCAAGGCCGCAGCACGCGCCCCGCGGCATTCGGATCAAATCTGAGCAATAGAGTCCCTCCCCATGTGGGAAGGCGACGTATTCGTAGCTGTCAGGGCTGCCCGCGCCGCCGCCGACATCGTCCAGACCGGTTTCTTCGAGACACTCGACACCAGGATGAAGAGTGCTGTCGACCCGGTGACTCAGGTTGATGGGGATGCCGAGCAGGCAATCCGCTCTGTTCTCGTGTCGCATTTCCCCAACGATTCCATCCTGGGCGAGGAAGAAGGGGGCCCTGATTGGCGTCAAGGCAGGGTGTGGATCGTCGATCCCTTGGACGGCACGGTCAACTACGTCCACCGCGTCCCCCAGGTCGCCGTCTCGGTCGCCCTGTGGGAGGACGGCAGCCCCCTGGTTGGCGTCATCATCGATGTTGCCCGTAACGATGAGTACGTCGCAATCGCGGGCAAAGGAGCCACCTTGAACGCGGAGCCTCTCGAGGTCTCCGGCACCAGACGGTTGGACGGCTCACTGGTCGCAACGGGGTTTCCTTACGACCGTCGCGAGTACGCCGCGGCATACCTCGCCGTCGTCGAGCAGGTGATGGCTCGCTGCCAGGGAACACGCCGTCTCGGAGCAGCCGCTCTCGACCTGGCCTGGGTGGCCAGCGGAAGATTTGATGCCTACTGGGAGCATGGCGGCATCCATGGCGTGCAGCCTTGGGACGTGGCCGCGGGAATGCTCCTCGTCATCGAGGCCGGTGGCAGGTTCACCGACCAGACCGGCACGGTCAACACACTCGAGGCCCCGGTCTTCGTGGCCTCCAACGGCCATGTACATGAGGAACTTCGTGAGATCGTCATCGACACCATGCCCCAACACCTCCTCTGATGTATCACGATCACCATTTCCATCCGATGGGCTACGCCGCTCTAATCAACGGGCTGGAACTGATGAACGCAGCCGGTCTCGACGAGGTGATGGCGATGCTCGCCAGACACGCGGGTGAGGTCGAGGGACCGATCATCGGGCAGCGGTTCAACGACGAGGGGGTCCGGGAGGGCCGCCTCCCGACAGCGGCCGACCTCGACGACGTCATCAGCGACCGCCCCGTGCTCCTGTACCGCTACTGCGGACACATCGCCGTAGCCAACAGCGTCGCGCTTGCCCTGGCCCATATCAGCGAGGACACAGTCGATCCCGACGGTGGCTCGTTCGACAGGACCTCATCGGGACGCCCCAACGGTATCCTCCGCGAGACGGCCATTCCTCTTGTTTCGCAAGCCTTGGCCCCCATCACGCCGCCGCCCACCGATGCAGAGATCCTGTCGGCACTCGAGCGTCTCCCGGCAATGGGGATAGGCTCGGTGACGGGGATCATCTCGGTGGGTGAATCGATCTGGTGTGGAGTCGAAGACGAGTTGGAGACACTCACGCGGTTGGCGGACGACCTTCCCATCGACGTCGATGTGCTGGTCATCGCCGAGACACCATCCGAGTTGGAGAGAGCCAAGGAGCGGATAGACCGGGCCGAAGGTCGCGTCCGGTTCCACGGATACAAGGACTTCACCGACGGCAGCCTCGGCGGACATACAGCTGCCATGTATGAACCGTTTTCCGACGCCCAGACGATCGGGACCGTTCGGATCCAGCACGAGAAGGCACTGCTACTCGGTCAGACATCGCTGGACCTCGGAGGTGTGGTGGCCATCCACGCCATCGGCGACCGGGCGAACGACCTCGCCTTGGATGTCCACGAGGAACTCATCCAGGGTGGCGCCGACCCCGGCCGATTGAGGATCGAACACGCATCGATTCTCACCGATGAGACGATCGATCGCATGGCCCGGCTTGGAGTGGTCGCCTCGGTCCAGCCTGCATTCCTCGCTTCGGAGGAGACGTGGCTGGAGAAGCGGCTTGGACCGCTGCGAATGAGCCGCGCCTATCCGTTCCGCTCGATGATGGAAGCCGGCATACCATTACTCGGAGGCAGCGACTCACCCGTCGAGTTGCCGGACCCCGAGACGGGTATCAACGCCGCGGTGGTGCGCCACGGGATCAACCCCGAGCAGGCCATGAGCCGTGAGGACGCCGAGGCGATCTTCGCCCCTCCGAAACGCTGAATCCGCGTTTCTCGAGGCGATTAGGCCCGTATATGGGACGTACTACCTCAGGTCGCTTTGCCACTATCCTGACGGGCTCCCATGTCCTATTACGCATCGCTCACCCCTGTCCAAATCGAAAAAGGCCTCGAGAGGGCCCTCGCCGACGCAGAAGCGGTTCTTGACGAGCTGGTCGCTCCCAACGAGTCACGAACATTCGACAACACCCTGAGACCACTCGACCGGATCGGCGACATCCTGGCCCACGCCAACGCTGATTACTTCTTCATGGGCTATGTCCACACGGATAAAGAAGTGCGCACGGCGGCGAAAACAGCCGACGAGGTCGCCAACAAATGGGGATCGGAGATCTACTTCCGAGACGATCTGAACGCCGCCGTCCAAGAGTATGCCGACACCGAAGAAGCCAAGGGACTCGCCGGAGAGAAGGCTCGCCTTCTCGATTTCGTTCTCCGCGACCTGCGCCGCGCCGGCCACGCTCTCGACGCCGAAACCCGCAATGCGGTCAAGGAGAAGGTCCAGCGCGGAATCGAGCTCCAGGTTCGCTTCCAGCAGAACATCGACGAGTGGGACGACTGGATTCTCTGCACACGGTCCGAGCTCGACGGGCTTCCCGATAGCTTCATCGACGCGCTCGAGACCGACGAGGAAACCGGGAAGTACAAGGTGACCATCGCCTACCCGCATCTGATCCCGTTCTCCGAAAACGCCACCCGACGCGACCTGCGCGAGGCGCTTCGTTTCAAGTTCAACACCGTCGCCGTCGAGGACAATCGCAAGATCCTCGAGGAAGCCCTGCAGCTCCGACAGGAAATCGCAGACGCCTTCGGCGAGCCGACCTGGGCTCATTACCGACTCGAAGAGCGGATGGCGAAGACTCCGGATCGCGTGGAGGACTTCTACGCAGATCTGATCGACCCCCTCACAGAGATGGCGGGCCGTGAGATCTCCATCATCGGCGAACTCCTCGAGGCCGATACCGGAGACAACCAGGTTCAGCTTTGGGACTGGGGGTTCTACGACACCCAGCAGCGGAAGGCCGACTTCGGAGTCGACAACTTCGAAGTCGCCAAGTATTTCCCGCTACCCCAAGTCCTCGAAGGCATGCTCGAGCTCACATCTGAGATGTTCGGAATCACGTTCCGCGAAATCGAAGGCGACACCTGGCACGAAGATGTGCAGCTCTATGCAATCGACGAAGCCGAGACCGGCGAGGAGATCGCCCGCTTCTACCTCGACCTCTTTCCCAGAGAGGGCAAGTTCGGCCACGCCGCCGAGTTCCCTCTGACCTTGAGTCGGGTACTCGAGGACGGGAGCTACCAGAACCCGATGTGCGCCATGGTCGCCAACTTCACCAAACCGACCGAAGAGACCCCTTCGCTACTCCAGCACGGAGAGGTGGAGACCTTCTGGCATGAGTTCGGCCATGTGCTCCATCAGAACCTCGGCCGCACCGAAGTCGGGCGTTTTGCCGGGACCAATACCGAGCGCGACTTCGTCGAAGCGCCAAGCCAGATCATGCAGCACTGGATCTGGCGAGCCGACGTTCTCAAGCGTTTTGCCCGGCACTACGAGACCGGAGAGACGATCCCGGACGAGCTGGTCGACCAACTCGTCGCGGCACGCAGACTCAACAAGGGAATCTTCCAACTCCGCCAGATGCAGTACGGATGGTGGGACCAGGAGATCCACCGCGGGCCCGATCGCGACCTCGACGCCATCTACGAAGAGGGCTCCTCGATTTCGTTATTGCCGCAACATGAGGGAACATTCGCCCTCGCCTCCTTCGGACATCTGATGGGAGGCTACGACGCCAGCTATTACGGCTACATGTGGTCCGAGGTTTTCGGAGACGACATGTTCTCCAAGTTTGAAGACGAGGGCGTCACCAACCCCGATGTAGGCATGACCTACCGGCGTGAAGTGCTCGCCAAAGGCGGGACCGTCGACGGGGACCAGATGCTGAGGAACTTCCTCGGTCGTGAGCCCAACAACGAAGCCTTCCTTCGCAAGCTGGGTCTCACGGGAACCAATTGAGGGTTCCCGGGCGTCATATAGCCAGGGAATCGAGAGGCGGATTTAGCCTCGCTTAACAGATCGGCTCGCACAATTTGAGTGCACAGTCAAGGATTGGGATAATCCTTACCGATCAGGAATCACCTGAGACCGATCGACGTTTTAACAACTAACCGGCCCATGGACCAGGAGGGCCCAAATGACAGACACAGTTAGAGGCGCCGCCATCAAAGGCGTCACCCGCCCATCGAAGCGCTACACGAACGATCGTGTGTGTGCCAAGTCAGGCTGCACGACCAAACTCTCGCAATACAACAAGGCTGAGTACTGCCACGCTCACGCCCCGGTTCGGTTCCCCCGAGTCCGCGGCAAGATCATGGACGAACAGGACGCCTGAGTAGACAATTCTGGCTGGGAACAGGTCCTCTCCCCCTCCCCGTCCCCATCCAGACAAGAAGGAAGCCCCGGCCGCAAGGCAGGGGCTTTCTTCACAATTAGTCACGCAGGTCGGCGGACCTGATCCAGGCCGTGATCACATATCCGGCTCCCACGAGCAGCATGAACCCCTTGAACCCCGAATCGAGGCACTGCGTATTGCCGGCAGCAACGCACTGATCGACCAAGAGCTGGGAGCCGAGCGCAAGTAGCCCGAAGATCGCTCCGATGACTCCGGCCGCAATGGCGTACTTTCGGGCAACCTTTGGCTGGCCCGTTCGCCAAGCCACGATGAAGAGTGGGGCCGCCCCGATCAACAGGATGCCGGTTAGTACGAACAGCGTCGAGAAGAAGGTCGCCACTGCCTCACAAGGGCACAGCCACTAGATGAAGCCGAAGCCGCCCACGATTCCCCCGATGCCGATGAGAACAATGCCCCATATCCACTGTTTGCGAAACAGTGCGCCGATCCCGCCCAGCAATATGAGGGGCTCCGATTATCCACAAGACCGTATCCATGTCTACATCCCTTTTGTGGAGGCTCGATGCCTCCGTCGCGGCAAGTTAGCCGATCGCCGCGCAGCCATCTCCAACCTTCTAGCCAACTGGAAGGATTGTCCGCTACAGTGCCCTAATGCGCATCGGACGCCTGGCCGCTGAGAGCGGTCTGACAACCAAGACCATCCGCTACTACGAGAGCATTGGGGTCCTTCCCTCCCCGGAGCGGCAGTCGAACGGATACCGCTCCTATGAAGCAGATGCGGTAGATCGATTGGCGTTCGTCAAGGACGCCCAGGCCGCCGGCCTGAACCTCACCGACATCCAATGGATATTGGACCTGCGCGACTCCGGAGAGTCGACATGCGGTCACACGATCGGGCTTCTCGAGACACATCTCGCCGACGTCGACCGTCAACTCATCGAACTGGGCCGGACACGGTCCCGGCTCGTCAGGCTGATCAAGGACGCCAGGACCCTGGACCCAAGCGAATGCACCGACCCCAATAGATGTCAAACAATCAAACCCAAGTAGGAGAAAGACAATGACCCAGATTCAATTGCAGGTTCCCGAAGTTCACTGCGGCCACTGCAAATCCAGCCTCGAAGGGGCCGTCGGAGCCATGGCCGGCGTGAAAAACGTCGATGTGTCCATCGCCGACACAACCCTGGATGTCTCATTCGATAACAACACGGTTGCTCTCGACGCGATCAAAGAGACCATCGAGGGCCAGGGATACGCCGTCTTTGGCTAATTCCACAGACACCAAAGCTACCGGGTCGGAGACGATTCGGTTCGACGTCGACGGGATGACCTGTGCGACGTGCGCGGTCAGGATCGAACGCGTCCTAGCCAAGCAAGACGGAGTCGAAGCTGCCGTGGTCAATCTCGCAGGCGCATCCGCTCAAGTCCGGATAGACCCGGGAGCCGACCCGGAGGCGCTGGCCGCAGCCGTGGAGCGGATCGGGTATGAGCTTCAGAAACGGGACCCCGAAGACCAGCCACGCGACATGGTGGAGCACTACCACGGCGACGAAGAGATCCAGTGGAAGCGGTTCTGGGCGGCCCTGGCCCTGACCCTCCCGGCGATGCTGCTGGCAATGCTCGGTCCGGACGAGACCTGGAATCACATCATCCAGTGGGCCCTCGTCACGCCCGTCGTCACCTGGCTCGGCTGGCAATTCCATTACGTAGCCTTTCAACAGGCCCGGAGCTTCGGCGCCAACATGGACACCCTCATCTCACTGGGCTCGTTGTCCGCCTACATCTACTCGATGTGGGCGTTGACCTCCGGCGAGCCAGTGTTCTTCGAGACCGCAGGGATGATCATCACCCTGATCACGCTCGGGCGTGCCTTTGAGGCCCGAGCCAAGGGACGCGCATCCGAGGCGGTCCACCGACTGATGGAACTCGGCGCAAAAGAAGCGCGGGTGATTGTCAACGGTGAAGAGAATACGATCCCCATCGAAGACGTCCTTCCTGGCGATCTGATGCTCGTCCTCCCCGGGGAGAAGATCCCGACGGACGGAACCATCGAGGATGGAGCCTCGTCGGTAGACGAGTCGATGCTGACCGGAGAGTCGCTACCCGTTGATCGGACCCCAGGGGACGCTGTCTACGGCGCCACCGTCAACCAGGACGGCCGCATCACCGTGCGAGCTGGCGCTGTCGGGGCCGAGACTGCCCTCGCCGGGATCATCCGGATGGTCGAGGATGCTCAGGGGTCGAAGGCACCGACTCAGCGGCTCGCCGACCGAGTCTCGTCGGTCTTCGTTCCCACGGTGATTCTCCTCGCGATAGGCACCGTGGCGATCTGGACCTTCCTGGGCAATGACATCGCGTCCTCCTTCCAGGCCGGCGTGGCTGTCCTGATAATCGCCTGTCCCTGCGCTTTGGGCCTGGCCACCCCGACGGCCATCATGGTGGGCAGCGGGCGCGGGGCAGAGTTAGGAATCCTGTTCAAGAGGGCGGAAGTATTCGAGCAGGCCGGGAACATCGACACCGTGCTTCTCGACAAGACCGGCACCCTCACCACCGGTGTTATGACGCTCACCGACCTGATCACCGACGAGGACGAGAACGGTTTCCTCAGGCTCGTTGCATCGGTCGAAGCGGCCTCGGGACACCCGATCGGCCGAGCCGTGGCATTGGGCGCCGACGAGCGGGACATCGCTCTTGGAGTCCCGGAGAACCTCGAGAGCTTCGCCGGACTCGGCGTAGTCGGAACCATCGACGACAGAGAGATCGTCGTGGGCAAGGCCAAGCTCGCCGCCGACCGCGGCATGAGCATTGACAACAAATGGCTCGAGGCCTTGAAGGAACTCGAGAACCAAGGCAAGACTGCCTTTGTTGCTGGATGGGACTCGATTACCCACGGCGTCATCGCTGTTGCCGACACCGTTCGCCCCGAGTCGGCAGAGGCTATCAAGGCCCTGCATTCGGCATCGGTGAAGACGGTCATGGTGACTGGAGACAACTCGAGAACCGCCGACCAGATCGCCGGCGAGGTCGGAGTTACCGCCGTTCGAGCCGAGGTCCTGCCCGGAGAGAAGGCGGACGTGGTCCGCTTTTATCAGGATCAGCAGAGGCAGGTCGCCTTCGTGGGGGATGGCATCAACGATGCCCCGGCTCTCACCCAGGCCGACCTCGGAATGGCCGTCGGATCGGGAACCGATGTCGCCGTCGAGGCGGGCGATGTCGTCATTCTCAACGGAGAACCCCGGCTGGTGCCGACCGCGATCGACCTGGCCAACGCCACCTTCCGAAACATCAAGCAGAACCTCTTCTGGGCATTCGGTTACAACACGGCGGCGATTCCGCTGGCTGCCCTCGGTTTTCTCAACCCGATGATCGCGGCAGGAGCGATGGCGTTCTCCTCGGTTTCGGTGGTGCTCAATGCGTTGCGGCTCCGTAGGTTCAAACCCTTCTACGACCGGTAATGCCCAACACCGGCCACGGGTGTAGGTTGGAGTCATGACGTCACTCGAGTGGATCGATCGTCCGATTCTCCGAGACCCGGTGGCGCTGGTCGCCTTCGAGGGCTGGGGAGATGCCGGGGAGTCGGCCAGCATGGCTCTTGCGTCCTTCCTGGAGCACATGGACAGCCAGCTCATCGCTGTCATCGATCCTGACGACCATTTCGACTTCCAGGTCCGGCGCCCGATCATCGAGGCCGACGGTGAGGGAGTCCGCTCGATCAATTGGCCGCGAAACGAGATTCACGCGGTGCGAGGGCACGAGCGCGACCTCGTCGTCGTTCTCGGCGAAGAGCCCCACTACCGCTGGAAGATCTTCACCAAGGAGGTCGTTGAGGTTCTGACCGGGCTCGGCATCGAACGGGCGGTGACCATGGGCGCGTTCATCGGCCAGGTTGCACACACGCTTCCGGTGCCCCTCGTCGGGTCATCCACGAGGCCGGACAGCCTCTCGATGCACGGCCTTCTTCCTTCAGGATACGAGGGTCCGACTGGAATCGTCGGTGTCCTCAACCACGCCTTCGGGAATGCAGGGATCGATGTGATCTCGGTGTGGGCGGCTGTTCCCCATTACCTCTCCAATCAGGAGTATCCGCCGGCAGCCGAGGCCCTGGCGATCAAGGCTGCGGAGTTGACGGGCATCTCCCTCGACATCGGCAACCTGAGCCTGGCCACCAGGACTTTCCTCTCCACGGTCGACGAAGCGCTCGAGGGCAACGACGAGCTTCTTCGCTACGTCGAGCGCCTCGAGGAAGATGCCGATGAGGAGGTAGAGCGGAACGACCGGCTCGTCACGGAGATCGAGGATTTCCTGAAAGACCAGTCATAGGCCAAAACTGAGCCCGTGAGAGTCGTCCTGTATCTGCATGTCGTCGGCGCCACGGTCTACGTGGGTGGAATGATCACGCTTTCCCTGCTGGTTCCCGCACTCCGCGATGCAACCGACGACCGCACGGTCATCCAGGCGGTAGCCAAGCGGTTTGGAGTAATCTCGTGGACCGCTCTCGGCATCCAGGTCGCAACGGGGACACTCCTGGTCTTGGACCGGGTCTGGACGCGGACCCTCATCCTCAAGCTCGGGCTGGTAATGCTGTCGGTGATGCTTGCGGCCTGGCACACGGTCGCCGCTCGCCATCATTCCCCAAAGTTCCGCGGCGCCATGCAGGGCATCATCCTGGTCCTCGCCCTGGTCATCGTCTGGCTCGCCCTCCAGGTCTAGACCTGTTCCTAATGCTGTGCGTTCGGTATCCCGAACCTGCGCCGTCGAGAAAGCAAGAAGCCGGGCCCAAAAGGGTCCGGCTTCTCAAACTAAGCAGAAGATGTCACTTCTTGCGCTTGTGTCGGTTCGCCTTGATGCGCTTCCGATACTTGTGCTTTGACATCTTCTTTCGACGCTTCTTAACGAGCGAACCCATGCAAAAACCTCACAAAAAGGGGGGAGACAGCCCACATGGTCGCGCCTGCGGCAGATTAGGTCAAACCAAACCGGCGATAAAAGAGAAGTCCAGCGAGAGGCGACACCCCCTTCGGTCCCAGAGCGAGCCGCTGAGCAGATCTTCGAAGACCGAAGCCAAGTCGTCCCCAAGGTGACGTCCGCGAAGCTCCTCGTGTCGGGCTAGGACATAACCGCCAGCCATCACGTGCTCCTGGCCACCCGCACATTGGTGCCTAAGCAGCCGATACGGATTGCCTGCAAGACTGTAGAGCTGAGGAACCGAGTGAGGTGATGCGATGACCAACCGACGCCTGGCGGCGATCGCTGTCCTGGATGTTGTCGGCTATTCGGCGATGATGGCCCAGGACGAGGAAGGAACCCTCGCCGCGCTCAAGGCTCATCGCAGCGAGATAGCCCCAATCCTCCATAACCACGGGAACCGGGTGGTAAAGAGCACCGGCGACGGATACCTCGTTGAGATCCCCTCGGTCGTTGAGGCCCTACAGGCTGCAGTCGAGATCCAAGAGCTGATGGCGGGCCGCAACGCCGCGGTACCCGAGAATATGCGGTTAGAGCTCCGGATTGGGATCAATCTCGGCGACATCCTCATCGAAGACGATGGCGACGTCTACGGCGATGGCGTCAACGTTGCGGCCCGGCTTGAGGGTCTGGCCGACCCAGGCGGGATCTGCGTCTCCGAGTCGGTGCGTCAGCAGGTGGGTAACCGCCTCGAGGTGGGTTTCGAGGACATGGGCGATGTCGAGGTGAAGAATATCCCCGACCCGGTGCACGCCTGGAGAGTTGTCCTCGACGGAGTCGAGGCGCCCCAGTCCAAGCACCCGGTCAAGGGTGACTATCACCTGGCCGCCGTGGCCGTCCTCCCCTTCGACAACATGAGTGGCAACACGGAGGATGAGTACCTGGCGGACGGGATCACTGAAGACCTCATCACCGCACTCACTAGACACCGCGACTTACGAGTATTGGCAAGGAACTCCACCTTCTCCTACAAAGGCGGGGCACAAGACATCCGACACATCGCCAGAGAGCTCGATGCCACCCATGTGGTCGAGGGCAGCGTCCGTCGGGCAGGTGACCGGATCCGTATCACCGCCCAGCTCATCGAGGCCGACACAGGCCAGCACGTATGGGCCGATCGGTTCGACCGTGAATTGAGCGACGTCTTTGAGCTTCAGGATGAGATCGTCAATGAGATCGAGGGCCGTCTACACCCGGCCCTAGACCGCGCCGAAGCCGAAAAACGGTCCGATCGACCAAGCGAACTCGACATCTGGGACTTGTTCATCCGCGGCCGCTGGCACTTCAACGGCGGAACACGCGAGGAATTGATCGCAGCGATCCCCCTTCTCGAGGAGGCCATCTCGCGAGACTCGAACTTCGTCGACGCCTATACGTTCCTTGGCGCGTGCTGGTTCCAACTCGCGATCCAACGGTGGAGAATCGACGACCGGAATCCGTGGAAGGAGTTTTCCGGAGTCGCCGACGTGTTGTATCGAGTCGCCCCGCAGGATGGTGCTGCCGCAGGCATGCTGGCCATGGCCAAAGCCCTCGCCGGAGAATTCAATCATGCTTCGCACCTCGCCCACGCAGCAGTTCGGCTCGCCCCCGACCGGTCCATTGTGCTCATGTGGGCCGGGGGAGCGTGGATGCGCGCCTGCGAATTCGAGGATGCGGTGCAATGGCTAACCCGTGCATGGCGCGGCTACGAGCACGAACCAGGGCGCCACGTTATCGCGGCAAACCTGGCCTTCGCCCATTACCTCGAGCGGCGTTATGACGCGGCGCTGGCCTGGGCGGTGCAGGGGACATCGGCCAACCCGGAGAGTCTCCAGCTGTGGGCGATCACCGCCGCCACGCTTGCCCAGCTCGGCAGGCCCGATGAAGCCCAGCCCTACATTGGCTTCATCACGACCGATCGGCCCGACCTCACAGTGGGGTTGTTTGGCCGCAATATCCGATGGCGACGCCAGACCGACATCGACCATTACCTCGACGGGTTAGGCAAGGCTGGACTCCCCGCGTAGGGCTTCACCGCCAGGCGTCTCGGGGTTCCACAGCGCCTGAGTCCTCAGCCTGAACTCGCAGGCACTGTGCAGGCGGCCCTTTTCGGCGCCGGGTTATGGCGGGCCTCCAAACGCTCACCAACGCCCGCCACGCATTAGGTCAAACCAAACCGACCGTGTCGATCGGCTCGTTGATCACCTCGGCACCATCCTCCTTGAGAGCGTCGGCAACATTGTCAGCCGTTTCGGCCGTGGTAATAGCAATGACGGATGGTCCCGCGCCCGATCGAGCTGCGTGCAAGGCCCCGGCGCGTCGGGCGACCTCCATCATGTGCCCCACTTCGGGACTCAGGTCGGCACGCGGAGCCTCATGGATCTCATCGCCATGCGAAGCCGCAAGCAAGGCGGCATCCCCGGTGATCAGTCCGGCCGTGAGTGTCGACATTCGCCCGAGACTCCGAACGACAGTCTCCATCGAATAGGACTCCGGAAGAATGGCTCTCGCCTTATGCGTGGGGAGCCTCGTTTCGGGAATCGCTATCACCGGACGAAGCGACGGGTGGAGGGGGAACCGAATCGGCAGGCCCTCGGCAGGAACAACAACCAGGCCTCCGTAAACGGCAGCACCGACCTGATCGGCATGGCCTTCGAGTTCGGCAGCATGGCGGAAGACACGATCGGGAGCCGCGTCTTCTCCCAAGGCGCGAAGCGCGGCCGCGACACCAGCTACGTAGGCGGCGGCCGATGATCCAATACCCTTGCCCATGGGGATGTGCGTGTCGACGACCAGAGACAGGGGCCGATCTCCGACCGTGTGCCGGGCGGCAGCCAGAACGGCATCCCCCTCCCCTGGGGGAGGTTTGTACTCACCGACATGCTCGACTGCCCAGACGTCGGACACCTGAGCGGAAACGGTGCAGCGAGGGGCAAGCGCAAGACCCACGCAGTCAAAGCCCGGCCCGAGGTTGGCCGCGGTAGCGGGCGCAGAAGCTGAAACTCGATCGGTCACATCTTGAGCCTATTCACAGTTACCGTCCCGTCCGTGGCTGAGTTCTTGGACTTCGAAAATCTCCTGCCTGAGCTGATTCTGGGACTGGGCCTTGCCCTGCTCGTAGGCAACGGCCTTGCTTGGTGGAAGCACCGCCAGGGACAGACGCCGGAGGGCGTGGAGGACGCCCAATACCGGGTCGGACGAGTCCGGTTCTTGGTGGTGGTGGGAGTCGTTCTCTCAGTGTGGGGTGCCGTCACCCTGTTCACCTGAGAGATACCTAGACCACAGCGCTCAAGGCCAGAAGTGCATCGTTCAATCCTTGACTGGCCTCGGCGAGGTTGGAGGAAGCGAGCCTCTCACGCTCACCTGCTTCGGCCATGGCGAACTGATCGTCGGTCTGGCGGGTGCCGAAGCGGGCCTGCGCCCTCGCATCAACGGCCGACCGGGTGGCATGGAGCGCATCAACCGTCGTTCGCACCAACTGTGAAGTGTTCTGGTCGGGAGCTGATGCCTCTGCTCGATAGAGCTGATCAACGGCACGGTTCATCCGATCGTCCAGTTGCGCCCATATGCTGGCAAGAGCTGTGCCGGCAGAGTCCTCAGGGCCGGTGCTCCCATCGAAGAGAGCGTTCCCGCGCCATATCGCCAGCTCATCGGAGAGGTTATCCAGCAACCATCTGGACTCGCTGTATCCATCCCGGGCATAGTCCTTGAAGCCCATTTTCTCGGCCGCCGGCACCGGTGGCGCCGGAGCCGCCTTCTTCTTTCGGGACCGTCCGATCAGGATCCCGATGAGCAGAAAACCCAGAAGAAAGAGACCGAGGAATGGCAGCAGCAAACCGGAACCGTTCTCTTCGTCGCCCGCTGGTGCCTCCGTTGCCGGAGGTGCTTCCGTGGCGGGGGGAGCCTCGGTGGTGCCCGGGGCAGCGGTGGTCGCCGCCGGCGCTTGGGTAGTGGCACCGGACTCGGGAGCGGTGGTATCGATGGCGCTTGAAATCGCATCGCAGGCGGCGAGACTCAGAGCCAAAACGGCAACCACCACGAGCGGGACCGATCGCTGGACTTTCATGACTTTTCCCTTTTCAACTCGACTGTCGGCTCAGCAACATACAAGCGCCTCGGAACAAGCCAAATCTCAGCCGCAGTCTTCGACGACCTGCGAATGCCTCGTCGCCCTCGGCTACTGTGACCTCTCCCCTGCGGGTGTAGTTCACTGGTAGAACGTCAGCTTCCCAAGCTGAAGAAGGGGGTCCGATTCCCCTCACCCGCTCCAAGCAGAACGTCAGGCCAGTAGAAGGTCAGGCCCTACCCAACGGCTGAAGAAGGGGGTCCGATTCCCCTCACCCGCTCCAAGCAGAACGTCAGGCCAGTAGAACGTCAGGCCCTACCCAACGGCCGAAGAAGCGGGGTCCGATTCCCCTTACCCGCTCCAAGTAGAGCGTCAGGCCCTACCCAACGGCGGAAGAAGCGGGGTCCGATTCCCCTCACCCGCTCCGCTATCAGACACCCCATCTCAGCCCCGACTTGGGATTCTTCGGTGCCAGCCCGAACCAGCCCCCCAACACGGAATGATTGTAATGGGTTGACCGAGTTGTCCGAAGAATCTAAGGTAACAGCAAGTTGCTATCGAACACCTATTCACAGATCGGGCTCATCATGGTAGAATCTTCAGTACAAACGAGTCTTGACGAGACCGACAAGGCGATTCTGCGTTACTTGCAGGCCGACGGCCGTATGAGCAACGCTGAGGTAGCCCGTCGAGTCGGGCTCTCCTCTCCAGCCACCCACGCCAGGGTCAAGCGACTCGAGGACGCCGGGGTGATCCGGCAGTACTCGACGCTTCTGGATCGGGAGATGATCGGCTTCGACATGGTCTGTTTCATCAGCGTCTCACTACAACTGCACCAGTTCGAAGCGGTCGAGCGCTTCAAGGAGCTGGTCCAAGACATGCCGGAAGTGTTGGAATGCCATCACATCACAGGGAAGTTCGACTACCTGCTGAAAGCGGTGTTTCGGAACCGCAACGAGCTTCAGCAGTTCATCGTCAACACACTCACGCCGATTCCAGGCATGGCACATATCAACACCAGCGTGGTGCTGACCGAGATAAAGGCAACGGCCCAACTGCCTATCGAGTAATCCCTCGACGGCCACAGGGTCGGGAGGAAGTCACATGAGCGAGCACACCAGCGGCATCGACGAATACGTTGCCCGTGGCGAGGCGATGGCAGCGGCCGAAGCGACCAGACGGTCGGTTATGCGGACCAAGAAGTTCGACACGATCGCCGTCCACGGCATCTACGACATGGAAGCTGCGCTGGCCAATCAGGGCAGCATCATCGAGCCGGGCTACCTGAGCTCGGCCCAGCACTTCGAGAACAGCGACCACATGGAAGCCTCTCTCGCCTACCTCATGCCGGCCTGGGTCTACTCCCGAATCGCCAACCCCACCGTGCATTACCTCGAAGAGACGCTCGCACTGCTCGAGGGCTATGGCTTCGACGGCGAGGTGTCGGCGCTAGCCACCTCATCGGGCATGGCTGCGGTGTTCATGGCCACCAATCCCTTCCTGGAAAAGCCGCGTGCCGGAACCAATATCGTCGCGAGCGCCCGATGCTACGGCGGCACCTTCATGCTGTTTGCCGAGCGTTACGGGGCGGAACGAGGCATCGAAATCCGCTGGGTCTGTGACCCCTTGGACCTCAACGATTGGGCCGACAAGATCGACGATGGCACCCGATTCCTCTTCGGAGAGACTCCCTCCAACCCGGTACTGAGCGTCATGGATGTCGAGGCCGTCGCGGACCTGGCCCACTCGGCAGGACTCCCGCTGATCATCGACAGCACCGTTGCCACCCCGGCCCTCATGAGGCCGCTGACGCTCGGCGCCGACATCGTGGTTCACTCTGCGACCAAGTCGATGACTGCGAGCGGGCTCGCTGTTGGCGGCGCGGTCATTGCCCGCCACGGGATCACCACCGACGTCGGACCCCAGGCCATGCGGGACAACTTCGCCATGTACGTCAAGCTGCTGCCGTTCCGCGACCACGGCCCGGCCATAAGTCCGTTCAATGCGCTGATGACCATCAATGACCTGAGGACCCTGCGAAGTCGAATGGACACCATGAGCAGCTCGACGATGCAGGTGGCGCAGTATCTGGACGGCCACGCGCACATAGACCGAGTTGCCTACCCGGGACTCGAGTCGATGCCTGGGCACGATGTCGCCTCCCACACCATGTTCCTGGTCGATGGCGCCGATGACTACGGCACCGACGTCAACCGCTACGGACACCTTCTCGCCTTCGAGGTCAAAGGCGGGGCGGAGGCGGCGCGCCGGATATTCGATGACTTCAAGATGATTTGGCGTGCGACCGATCTCGGGCGCATCAAGAGTGTCGCCACCATCCCGGCGATATCGACCCATCAGCAACAAGGTGACGAAGGACGGGCCCTGGCTTCGGTGCCACCCAACCTGATCCGCCTCAGTGTCGGTGGCGAGCACCCGAGCGACATCATCTCCGATCTGGACCAGGCCCTGGCGGCCCTCGATCACCGCACAATGACCGCACCGACGAGCCATACCGCCTGACCCGGGCAAATCGCAGACTCCTGGGAGCCCATATACGATGCCGCCACGATGATCTTCTCCGACCGATCGATCCGCGAATCCATCGAGACCGGCGCCATCGTCATCGATCCTTACGAGCCATCATTCGTTCAGCCCTCTTCGGTCGATCTACGTGTCGGCAACGGTTTTCGGGTCTTCGAGAACCACAAGTACTCCGAGATCGACCCGCGTGCCCCCCAAGCCGACCTGACCAAGCTGATCGAGGTCGACGAGGGCGACGCCTTCATGCTTCACCCAGGCGAGTTCGTCCTCGGCTCGACGCTCGAGAGGGTCAAACTCGGCGATGACGTTGTCGCCCGACTCGAAGGAAAATCTTCGCTGGGCCGTCTCGGGCTGCTCATCCACTCCACGGCCGGTTTCGTCGACCCCGGCTTCGAGGGCCACATCACGCTGGAGTTGTCCAACGTCGCCACCCTCCCGATTGCCATCTACCCGAACATGAAGATCGGACAGATCTCGTTCTACAGGATGACCACGGCCGCGGACTTCCCATACGGATCACCCGAACTCGGCTCCAAATACCAGGGACAGTCGGGCCCGACGGCAAGCCGCTCACACAAGGACTTCTCGTCCAATAACTAGCGCGTCTGCATAAAGTTGAAAATGAGCCTCAATCCGGGCGACGTTCCGCGTGGATATTCGCGATGATTGGGTTCATTGAGTCCCTGCCCATAGAGGCCCCTGCCTCTCGTAAGGCTCCACAGGCTTTGCAGGGCAAGTGACACCCCTCCAGCGGCAACCTTCAGGTTGCCGCTCGTCCGCTTCCCCTAATCAGCCGCTGCCTTCACGCCGGCCAGGATCAACTCCACGGAGGCATTGAAGCTGGCCTGAATGTCGACCGGCATTCCGAAGCCTTGCTTTGCCTCGAGATCCAAGAACCCGTGGAGCAGAGCACGGAGCGCCCGAACGAGGTGGATCGCCTCGCCTTGGGGGATGCCCATATCCAAGAAGTAATGCGCAACGAGAAATGCGGGAGCAGCCATCTCGGAGTAGAGCTCCGGGTCTTCCTCTTCGGTAGGAGCGGGCAGAAACGACTCGTAAAGCCCGGGATGCTCGATGGCGAACTGACGATCGGCCGAGGCGATGGCCCGAAGAGCCTCGGTGCCATCCAGGCCCTGCGCTGCGGCCTTGAACTCCTCAAGGAGGATGCGGGCACCGAGGATCGCCAAGAGCCTTCTCAGACCCGGAAGACCATCGACATGGTTGTAGAGGGATGGTGTCTTGATCCCCAGCTCACCGGCGACCGCGGTGAGGGTGGCCGCTTCGAGACCATCCCGGTCGGCGATCCGCGCCGCCGTCGCGACGACGTCCTCGAGGGCGATTCCGGCCTTACGCCCCACTCTCCACGCGCTCCTTCAGGCCGGCATTCATGGTTTCGAAGTCTGCTCGGGTCTGATCCCCGATCATCCTGAAGATCATCGGAGAAAGGACACCGGTGAATTCCTCACCATGGATGAGCCTGATCCCCTTCGCGGTCGGCTCGAGATCGAATCGGTGACGCCCGTCGAAAACACCCTTTAAGCCGAGCTTGCCGAGCCATTCGAAGGATCTGTTGGGAATTGCCTCGGTCACGAAGGGAGTGAATCTCATCTTCTTCCCTTTCGGCGTCGTCATCTCCAGGTCGAGGCGATCACCCTTGGCGACATTCCCGGATGCCGAGACGATGTGCGCATTCCATTCCTCATAGGAGTCGAGGTCGGTCAGGACCTCCCACACCTTCTCTGGAGTAGCAGCGATTTCGACCTCGGTGGACAAACGCTTCATGCCGACACCTTCTTCAGGCCAACGAACTGGCCGATGGCGAACAAGAGGACTGCCACGGCGAGAATTCCGGCCAGGCTGTTGCCGCCGGAGGACATCAGATCCGGATAGCTGAAGATCAGCACCGCCGTCCCGATAACCCATGCGAGATCGGCGATGGTGGTGAACCAGGCGAAGCCCGGTTCGATGTTGTCGTGTCGGGAGAACCAGTAGACCGCTGCCCCGAAGATCAGCACACCAACTCCGACGAATCGGAGTACCAACGGGTGGATCCCCATGAAGTCGGATATTGCATCTGCGAACACGAGTGACACCAGCCCGGAAACGATCGAGAAGAGACCGTTGATGGCCAGGGATCTCCGCAGAACGGTGTCGTTTGAAGTCATTTGAACCTCCAGAGTGACTAATACTGTTAGTTACAGTAACTAAGGTGGTTAGTCATGTCAAGTGCTTCAGGTGACGTCACGCCCCAGGTTGGCGAATCGGGTGAACTCGGGCTGGAAGGTCATCTCGACCGGGCCGGTTGAGCCGGCGCGATGCTTGGCGATGATGACCTCGGCGATGCCCTTCTTTTCCTGATCCTCGGGGTGGTAGTACTCGTGGCGATAGATGAACATCACAACGTCCGCGTCTTGTTCGATCGAGTTGTGGGCAACAATCCCGTTGGCCAGGAAGTTGTGAGTCAGTTCGACCGTTGCATCGAAGACCGGCTGCTCCCCCAGAGGGGTGATCGATACGACCCGATCCCAAAGCACGTCGGAGTCGGCGAGAGCGTGCAGGTAATGATCGTCAAGCGCAATGGCCACTCTCTTCATGCGTTGTCTGGACAAACCCGACTTGTAGAGGGTTGAGCCCGCGTAGGGAATCTCCAGCCGATTGGCCAGCTCACGGGCCGACACGTTCGCCGAGGGCATCGCCTTCGACCTGACGTACTCCCAAACGGTCGACGGAATCGAGTCGACGTTGGTATTCAGGGCAGCGGTCGCATCTCGGTCGGGAACGGCCCTTGCCACTGCGATACGTGAGCCGGGCTCGAGGTCCCCCAGAGGAGTCCACCCATCGAGGGTGAGGAATGGGTGGTTGTCGGTCCCGGTGACGACGCGTCCCGAGGCGAGCTGCATCTCGAACACGGGCTTGGTCCCGCTCGGAAACGCACGCGTCATGTTGGAGCGGACGAGACGGAACCGATCGTCGAGACTCCACAGAGGGACGTCCGTGGCCCCCGACTCGACCAGTTCCCCAAGTGTGATCTCGGCGTTGGTGTCGGCTCGTATCAGGCGGGTATCCGCTGTGAGGCAGCCCGACTCACGTAGATCGGAAAGACGCGGCCGCTTGTCCTCTCTGGACTCCAAGGACCGGTTGAGCTGTGACATGGCGAGGATCGGTACCTCGAGTTCGCGAGCGAGATTCTTGAGGTTCCTCGAGATCTGGGCGATCTCCTGCTGACGGTTCTCGCTGCCACTCGCCTCCATCAGTTGGATGTAGTCGACCACCACCAGTGACAGGCCTTTCTTACGCTTGAGGCGACGGCACTTGGCCCGGATGTCGGTGACCGTGACGATTGGAGAGTCGTCGATGAATATCGGTGCCTTGTACATCCGTCCGGCGGCGTCGACGATGCGTTGCCACAGCGGGCCGAGTTGGCCGGAGCGAAGCTTCATCGAGTCGACCTTGCCCACCGAGGAGAGGATTCTCTGGACGATCTCCTCTTTGGACATCTCCAAGGAAAAGATGGCGGCGGGCTCGCCCGCCGAAGCCGCGTTGGTGGCGATGTTGAGCGCAAGACTAGATTTACCCATGGCAGGTCTTCCAGCAATTACCACAAGATTCGACTTCTGGAGCCCGGCGAGTTTCTTGTCGAGGTCGACGAACCCGGTGGCCAGCCCCGTCATGTCAGAGCCCTGTTGCTCGAGCATCTCGATGCGCTCGAGGACCTCGTTGAACATCGGCCCGACCTCGAGGAGCGTTTGGGAGCTTCGCCTCTCGGCGACGGCGAGAACGGCCTGCTCGGCACGGTCGAGGACACTGGCGATGTCTTCGTCGATGCTGAACGCCACGTCGGTGACCGAGGCGCCGGCCCTGATCAGATCACGACGCTTGGCGTGCTCCTCGACGATCCCCGCGTAGTAATGCACATTGGAGGTCGACGGGACGATGTCGACAAGACGGGTCAAGTACTGGACCCCGCCGACCTTCTCTAGCTCGCCTCTGCGACGGAGCGCCTCGGAGACGGTGACCGCGTCGATCGCCTGGTTGGCGTCGAAGAGTTCGCGCATCGACTCGTAGATGGCTTGGTGGGCCGGGACGTAGAAGTCCTCGGGATGGACCTGGTCCATGACCTCATTGGCCGCATCGACCGAGAGGAGGACGGCGCCGATCACCGACTCTTCTGCCTCACGTGAGTGAGGCGGATTGCGGTATCCCGGCCGCATCTGAGTTGGTTGTTGCACGCTCGTCATATCGTCCTCTCAGTACACAATGGCGCGAGCCCCTGACAGATTCGTGGGGTCTTGGCGCGCAAGACCCCGCCGGGGCGAGGAAGTGGTCCGCCATCAGCGGGGGAAGTCAGCGGAACATAGACCATGGCTGAGGGGCACCCCAAGCCAGAACGCTCTTTGTTTTTCGCGATGGAAAGGATTGGCTGGAGGACGCGAAAATCAAGGTTAGAACGCGAAAACGGCCCCTATTCGGGGGCCGTTCTCGCGCGCTTCGCTGGGATGGAGAAACAAACTCCTAGGCGGGGATGACGTCGAGCGTCAGCGGGAACTCGACCTCTTGGTGCACCCTGATCTGGATCTCGTGAAGACCGATGGCCTTGATGGGCTCGGCAAGCTCCACCTGACCCTTCTCTAGTTCGATGCCGGTGAATCGTCTGATCCCCTCGACAACGTCGGCCACGGACACCGATCCGTAGAGCTGGCCTTCGTCGCCGGCCTGGGCGGCCAGGACGACGCGTGAGCCGACGAGTTGCTGGGCAATGGCCTCGGCTAGCTCCTTGGCCTTCCGCTCGACCTCGATCCGGGTCTCGCGAATCGATTCGGCCTGGGCGAGGGCACCCTCATTGGCCTTGATGGCGAAACTCCTGGGCAGGAGGAAGTTGCGGGCGTATCCATCGGCTACGTCGACCACATCGCCGCGCTTGCCCAGATCCACCACATCGGAGGTCAGGATGAGCTTCATCGGCCACCCACGTAGGGAAGCATTGCCATCTCGCGGGCATTCTTGACCGCCACGGCCACCGCACGCTGATGCTTCGGGCAGAGACCGGTCACTCGACGGCTGCGAATCTTGCCGCGGTCCGATACGTACTTGCGGAGGACCGAAGTGTCCTTCCAGTCGACCGGCTTGTTCGGGCAGAGGCCGCAGGGCTTGGGCCTGCCCCGGCGGAAGTCCTGACGACGGCCGCGCTGGGTGGCCCCGCGGGGGTTTCTCTTGTTCTTACGTGGCACTTGTAAAACCTCCTAGAAGGGGGCCTCGTCGGGCCCGTAGTCATCACGGGCGACCGGAGCCGGCTTGGCGGCAGCGCCCTGCTGCTGATTGTTCGACCAGTCACCACCACCGGTGCGCTGGGTCTTGTTGACCGTCGCCGTGGCCCACCGAAGCGAAGGACCCATCTCGTCGATCTGGATCTCCACGACGGAGCGCTTGTCGCCTTCCTGGGTCTCCCATGAGCGTTGCTCGAGACGGCCGCTGACGATGACGCGGGCGCCTTTCTGGAGGGACTCGGCGACCTGTTCGGCCTGCTCACGCCAGATCGTTCCGGTGAAGAAACTGGTCTGTTCCTGCCACTCGCCATCTTTCTGGTAGCGGCGGTTGACGGCCATGCGGATCTTGGCCATGGCAACGCCCGACGGTGTGAAGCGAAGCTCCGGGTCGTCGACGAGGTTGCCGATGAGTGTCACGTTGTTTGACATTTGTTATCTCCTGTTCACGTCTCACCGCCGACTATGCCGGGTCGGTGGGACGGATTCCAGATCTACTTGCTGAGGCGGACGATCTTGTGGCGGATGACGTCGTCGGCGAGGGAGAGCACACGGTCGAGGGTGTCGACCGACTCCGTGTCGGCCTCGAAGTTAAGGACCGTGTAGTAGCCCTCGGAGATGTGGTCGATCTCATAGGCGAAGCGACGCTTGCCCCAGAGATCCTTCTTGGTGACGTTGCCGCCTCTGTCGGAGACGAACGACTCGAGTTCGGTGACCTTGGCCTCGATATCGTCTTCGGCCAGATCAGGCCGATGAATCGTCATAATTTCATAGTCGCGCATGTGACCTCCTGTGGACATCCGGTTGGAAGGCCCCATCAACACGATGGAGCAGGGGTTTGGTGCACCGAGCGGCGCGTGACGCCGGTGCGGGGCTCGAAGGGTAGACGGATTCAGTCGTTTTCCACAGTCGAGAGGACAGCCCCCGACGGGAAGGTTTCCACTCCCGCAGGCGTCTCGAGGGCAGAAAGCACGGGCCCAGGTGGCCGGTATGTCGGACAATCCTCGGTCTCGCAGGGCACCATCTCCGTCCGTCCGATCAGCACGCCGTCGGCATCGAACCACCAGATGTCGAGCGGCATCAGGGTGTTTTCCATGTGGAACCTCGCCGACACCGGACTCGACCAGGAGAACACCATGCCGTCGATGCCACTGGGGAGGACCTCGATCTCCATCAGCCCGCGTCGACGCTCAGCCGATTCGTCTGCGATCCACACGTTGAGGTCGGTGGTGCCGACTCGAATCTCGGCCGATTCGAAGAGGTCGGAGGGAACCGTCGATGAGCATGCTCCGACCAGGACCGTCAGGATCAGGAGTCGGCGCAAGCCCGCCTGACCCATTCGATGTCGGCCGCCTGTTCGCCGGCTCCCCCCGGTGTCTCGACCACAACGGGCGCGTCGGCGGCAGCGATCGTCCTAGCCAGCTCGTCTTCCGGGCATTCACCGGCGCCCAGGTTCTGGTGCCGGTCCCGGTGAGAATCGAAGGGGTCCTTCGAGTCATTGGCATGGACGAGGTCGATACGTCCGGTGGCATCCATCACCCTCTCCACGAGACCCTCGAATGGCTCGCCACCGGCCCAGGAATGGCACGTATCGAGAACGAACCCGACTTCGAATCCCCCTATCTCCTCCCAGAGCCGCTTGATCCACTCGACGCGCCGTGCCAGGGCCTTGTCCCCACCTGCAGTGTTCTCGATGAGTACCTGCATGTCGGTGTCCAGCGACTCGAGGGCCTTCCTCCACCGGACGATCCCTTCCTCCTGGGGGCCGTCCCCGGTGACGTGACCTCCATGAACCACAACAGCCTCTGCGCCTATCTCGGTCGCAGCGTCGCAGGTGTCCTGAAGGATCTTGCGGCTAGGGATGCGGACTCTGTTGTTGTCGGCACAGAGATTGATCAAGTACGGGGCATGGACGTATATCGGCAGGCCGGCGGTGAGGAGTTCCTCTGCGTCGGCACGAGGGTTGGGCTTCTTCCACGATTGGGGATTGGAGAGAAAGATCTGCACCAGGTCGGCGCCGCGCGCGGCGGCCTCCTCGAGGGGCCGCTCCGTGGGGGTGTGCGCCCCGACCAGGGTCATTCCTCTTCCCCTTCGAGTCCCTTGACGATCCGATCCGCCCGCTCTCGGGCCTCGTTCTCGGCCGTCTGCACGGCGAATTCGATCACCTGATCCGCCACGGTTCGAGGATCCTCGGCCCAGTCCTGGGCGAGAACCGCCAGTTGGTCGTCTTCGATCCAACGCGCACCCCATGGGTGCTCGGGCAGGTCTCCTCGAGAAAGCACCTTGACAACCAACACCGGAACCCGATCTCCCTCGTCCTCCACCTCTTTACCGGACACATCGTCGAGTTGCTCCCAGGGAATCACCGTGGCAGAACGGAAGGGTCCACCGAGCTTCAGGGCCAGCCCATCATGGCGGCTCTCGACGACGCGGGTGGGCATGAAGAGTTCTTTCAGCCCCCAGAGGACGATGAAGCCGGCGAACAGAGCCATCACCCATGCCCAGATCACATCCCTGGGCTCGTAGATCTGGGTGTCTTCGGGACGGAAGATGAGCTCCCTCAACCAGTCGGTGATGCGCCGGTTGGTCAGGACGTCGAGGGAGATGACCAGAAGCGGGATGCCCGCCATGGCCATGAGCCACATCTTGAGAGCGGAGCGTTTGACGACCAGGGTCATTCCTCGACTCCCAGATCGGACGGGGTCACCAGGGCGACGTGGGGGACCCCGAGTTCCTCGAAGTTCCTTGCGGCAGCGCCACCGGATCGATCGACCAGGGCAACGGCCTGGACCACATCCAATCCTTCACTGATGGCGTAGCGGGCAGCTTCGAGGGCCGCTCCGCCGGTCGTAGTGGTGTCCTCGAGGATGGCGACCTTGGTGCCAGACGCAACCGGGCCGACGAGACGGCCACCTATTCCGTGGCCCTTCTCGGTCTTCCTGATGGAGAAGGCCTTCAGGCGACGACCCGCCGCCGTCCCGGCAATGGCTGTAGCAATAGCGATTGGATCGGCTCCCATTGTCATCCCACCGACCGCCTCCACCTCATCGTCGAGAATTTCGAGCACTGCTGCCCCCACTTTGGTCGCGCCCTCACCATCGAATGTGGTTTGTCGGCCATCTAGATACCACGAGGACACGACCCCTGAGCGCAGGGTGAATGGACCGTCGGTTCGTAGCGCATGCAGCTTCAGATGATCGATGAGGGCTTGTCTGGACACGGGCCCATCGTATTGATGGCTGGACCGCATCCGCCATCGCCTATGTTGGAGGCCATGGACCTCTTTCT
>JAYEGJ010000035.1:0-14210 GCA_034658975.1 Actinomycetota bacterium | reverse complement strand
CACCTCGCCGGGGTCGGCGTGCCGGCCGGTCTCCGCCTTCGAATAGATCATCTCGCCGTCGACGGTGACGTCGAATATCCCCTTCGAACCAGTGGTGAAGGTGAGTGACTCAACGATGTGTTGGTAGTCACCAAGAATGTCTGTTGCCGCGCTCACGGCGCGGTCCAAATAGTTTCAAGGGACGCAGTAGGCGATATCGATTACGTGCAAGGGGGCTCTCTTTCGTGAGACCTCAGCGTAGGCGGTCCGGCATAGATAAATCCGACTCCGGGTTACCTTGCCTGCATGAAACGTCTGGGCGCATTCATCCTGACGCTGCTCACCGCCTGCACCACCGCGGCGGTCGACACCACCACACCAGAACCCGCGACGACGCTCGCGCCCGCCACCACCAACCCGGTTTCCCCGGTGCCCACCATCGCCGAGCCGGCGGCTCCCACCAGCTACCCACCGGCGCCATCTGTGCCCGTTGGCCCGCTCAACGCCACCACCGCCGAGGGTCTCGACGCCCTCCTCGACGACGTGTTCACGGAAGAATTCGACTCGTCGCATCTCTCCCAAATCGTCGAAGGGGGAGACGCCCGCGCCGCCTGGGTCATCGCAGACCTCCTCCGCTTCTATCAGACAGGCCCCGACCGCGATGAACTCGTCTTTGCCTTCACCCAATTGACCGGAGCCGAATTCGTACCCGGGGAGCTCGATTTCGTATGGACCTTCAACCATCTCCTCGCCTGGGATCTACCCGCATGGGACGGGCACGCCGATGTCAAGCAGCTGATCTTCGGTTTCCTGTCCGAGAGCTGGGCGCCGTTCTTCGAGGATGACGAGAAGATGGACTGGAGACCGGTGACATGGGGCGGCGTTCTCATCGACGAGCGGGCTTTTGGCTCCAACGGTCCATGCAACTGCATCCCGGCACTCGACAATCCACCCACGACCGACGCCGCCGGAGGCGACTGGTACCCCGACGATCGTGTCGTGTTCGGCATCGTCGTCAACGATCAGGCTTTGGCTCTCCCCCGGCATCAAATGGAGGTCCACGAGATGGTCAATCTCACTCTCGGCGGCCGAGAGCTGGGAATCCCCTACTGCACGCTGTGCGGATCGGCCCAGGCGTACTTCACTGACGATGTGCCTGGCGTAGACCGCGTCGTGCTCAGAACCTCGGGCTTGCTCACGAGATCAAACAAGGTGACCTACGACCTGACCACCCGGTCGGTGATCGACACCTTTACCGGTGAGGCCAAGACAGGGCCACTCGCCGTCCAAGGCGTGACGCTGGAACAGGTGTCCGTCGTCGCCTCCACCTGGGGCGACTGGAAGGCGGCGCACCCGGACACGCATATCCTCGCCCGGGATGGCGGAATCGGTCGGGTCTACGACCTGGATCCGCTTGGCGACCGCGACGCCCAGGGACCGATCTTCCCGGTCGGGGACGTGGATCCCCGTCTTCCAACACAAGAACCGGTGGTCGGAGTCATCGGCCCGGACGGCACACCAATCGCATTCCCGACGGCTGCCACGAGGGAAGCTCTGGCCGCCACGGGCTCCTTCGAGTTCGAAGGCGTGACGGTAGAACTCACTGATGGCATCCGGATCTTCGGGCCCGACGGGTCCGAGCTGACAACCCATCAGTCGTTCTGGTTCGCCTGGAGCCAGTTTCACCCCGGAACCCTGCTCTGGAGCACCGAAACCGGCTGATCTGGCGCACGCGGCTTGGTGACCAAATACCCTGTGATCGGACGACGCCAACACCGACAATCATTTAGAAGATAGGCCACCAATGCTCGATTCGGGAACGAACCTGACTCCAGGGAGCCCTGAGGAAGCGGCAGCTTTCGCTGTACTCCAAGATCGCTTTCCCGACGTCTACCGGAACGTGTTCTCCGACCCTCAGGCCCCGAGAACCGTCGTCGTCGTTCCCTCGATGAGCCTCGACGAAAGAGAGCTGGCGAAGATCCCCGGCGTCATTCACTACGAAGAGCGGATGCTGTGCCTGTTGATGCTCCTCAGGCTCCCGCGAACACAGCTGATCTATGTGACCTCCATCGATCTCGACCCGGCAGTGATCGACTATTACCTCCACCTGCTTCCCGGCATCCCAAGCATGCACGCCCAAGCCAGGCTCGATCTCCTCTCATTGAACGACCACTCACTGCGCCCCCTATCGCAGAAGATCGTGGACCACCCCGAGCGACTTGCCGAGTTGAAGAGCCTGATCCGATATCCGGAGTCGGCGCACATGACCTGCTTCAACTCGACCGAGTTGGAACGCACCCTGTCCGTCCAACTCGGCGTGCCGCTCTACGCATGCGACCCCGCGCTGGCTCACCTCGGCAACAAGTCGCGGAGCCGCTCGCTGTTCAGAGAGATCGGACTCGATCTTCCGGACGGGTTCGAAGACCTGCGGGACAGGTCGGAATTGGTGACTGCGCTGACCGACCTTCATCACCGCAATCCTGAGCTGAGTCGAGCGGTGGTCAAGCTCAACGACGGGTTCTCCGGGGAAGGCAACGGCGTCGTGCCGATTCATCGGCTTGCCGACAGCGTGTCCCCCAAGAAGGCAGCAGACAGGCTTCTCACCGACGCCATCCGATTCGAGGCCCAGGATGAGACCTGGGAGCAGTACGAGTCGAAACTGACATCCATGGGCGGAATCGTCGAAGCGTTGATAGAAGACCGGCGCCTCACCTCCCCGTCGGTCCAGATGCGGATCGACCCGCTGGGTAAGGCGCAACTGGTCTCGACCCACGATCAGGTCCTGTCGGGACCGTCCGGCCAGGTCTATTACGGCTGCACCTTCCCGGCCCTCGATAGCTACAAGATCGATCTCCATGAGGCGGGGTACGCGGTTGCGGATGCACTAAACGGTGAAGGTGTGCTGGGCAGATTCGGCGTCGACTTCGTCTCCGTGCCCACCGAGAACGGTTGGAAGCACTACGCGATCGAGATCAATCTTCGCAAGGGTGGGACAACCCTCCCCTACCTCATGCTCGAGTATTTAACCGATGGCGAGTACGACCCCGAAACCGGCGACTTCCACACTCCGACCGGTGAGGTCAGGACCTACTACGCCACCGACAATCTGGTGAAGGACCCATATCTCGATCTGACCCCGAGCGAACTCATCGATGCAGCGGTCTATGAAGGGATTCACTACCACGCCACGTCGCAGAAGGGCCTGGTGTTCCATCTGCTCGGCGCGGTGACCGACTTCGGGAAGATCGGGATGGTCTCGATCGCCGAGGACCGTGCAACGGCGCGACATCAGTACGACGGTGCGGTGGCAACACTGGACTCCACCAGCGCCATCAACGGCTAAGACAGCATTAGGAGCCCGCGCTACATCATGTCGATGCCGACTACCGCGAGAATGATCACGTCGTTCTGTCCGGGCTCAATCTCGACTCCGTAGGTGTCGCGAACTCGGAACCACTTCTTGGAGACTTCGGCGATCTTGCCTCCCCCGTCGGCGGAGATCGTGTACTCGTGATCGACAATGTTCCCATGGACAGTCAGGTCTTCGCCATCCCCGATACTCACCGAGTGGCGCTCCCGCAGGGGTGTGATCATCGCCTTCTTGATCGTCGCCAGGGTCGAGCCGTCAGGCCCCTCGACCTTCATGGTTTCCTTGATGCGCGCTACGCGTTTCTGGATCTTGGCCAATTCCTGGCCGTCGGGGGTCTCGAAGATCAGGGTGTCTCGGACCCGGAGGGCCTTGCCGTTGACCTTGAAGGCGCGTTCCCCCTGATCATTCTCGATCCAGAAGTCGTCCCCGATCGAAACCATCTTCTCCCGCATCTGGAAGCGAACGGCATTGCCACCGCGACCAAAGGTCTCTCGCTCTTCCCGCCTCTCAGACTTTCGATCCTGTCTTCACTCTCGCCCGCGTCGACCAACCACAAGTCCTCCTCTGCTGATCTTGGTTGAACCGGACACTAAGACCGAATGGCGTCAGAAACCCAACTCGAGGTCCCCGCCCTCAACGGAGACCTTCACCGAGTCTCCGTCGCTGAACCGGCCTTCGAGAATCGCCGAAGCCAGCGGATCGGCCAGGTCCTTCTGGATCACCCTCTTCAGGGGCCGCGCCCCGTAGACCGGATCGAACCCACGCTCGGCAAGAAGGTCGAGCGCATCATCATTCACGGTCAGGTGAATCCGGCGTCCGGAAAGGCGCTCGGTCAGGGCTTCGAGCTGGATCATGGCGATCTCACGCAGGTCGGCTTTGGAGAGCCTGTCGAAGACGATCACGTCATCGATCCGATTGAGGAACTCGGGACGGAACGCCTCCCGAACCGAACTCATGACGCGCTCTTTCACGACCTCCATGGGAAGGTCCGGATCTATGTGAGTCGATCCGAGATTGGAGGTCATGATCAGCACGACGTTGGTGAAGTCGACAGTGCGACCCTGGCCATCGGTGAGTCGTCCGTCATCGAGGAGTTGAAGCAGGACGTTGAACACCTCGGGGTGCGCCTTCTCCACCTCGTCGAGGAGGACTACCGAATAGGGACGGCGTCGCACGGCCTCCGTCAACTGACCTCCTTCGTCGTAGCCGACGTAGCCGGGAGGCGCGCCGATCAGCCGGCTCACCGAGTGCCTTTCCATGTACTCGGACATGTCGATGCGGACCATCGAGCGATCGTCGTCGAAGAGGAACTGTGCCAGGGAGCGGGCCAGCTCGGTCTTCCCGACGCCGGTGGGTCCGAGGAAAAGGAAAGAGCCAACCGGGCGATTGGGATCCGACAGTCCGGCCCGGCTTCGTCTTACCGCGTTGGCGACGGCCCCGACCGCGACGTCCTGACCGATGACCCTCTCGTGAAGATGGGATTCGAGCCGAATCAACTTCTCGGTTTCGCCCTCCATCAGCTTGGCGACCGGGATGCCCGTCCACTTGGCTACCACCTCGGCAACATCCTCTTCGCCTACCTCCTCGGAGAGCATCGACCCCTGTTCATGGAGGCCGGCGAGTTCCTGCTCCTTGGCGGAGAGTCCTGTTTCGAGCAGACCGATCGTCCCGTAGGTCAGTTCGGCGGCCCGGGCCAGGTCTCCGTCCCGCTCCGCTACCTCTGCTTCGGAACGGGCCGCTTCGATCTGGGTCTTGATAGATCGAATCTCGGTGATGACGTCTTTCTCGAGACTCCAGCGACTCGACAATGCATCTATTTCCTCGGTGAGATCGGCAATCTCGCTCTCGACGCCGTCGAGACGTTCCATCGAAGACGCGTCGGATTCCTTCTTCAATGCCTCGCGCTCGATCTCGAGTTGGATACGCCGGCGGGTCAGTTCGTCGATCTCCTCTGGCATGGAATCGATCTCGATACGCAAACGCGACGCGGACTCGTCGATCAGGTCAATTGCCTTGTCAGGAAGGAATCGGGCAGTGATGTAGCGATCGGAGAGCACCGCAGCGGCAACCAGCGCAGAGTCTGTGATCCGGACACCGTGATGGACCTCGTATCTCTCCTTGAGGCCACGGAGGATGCCGATCGCTTCTTCTACCGATGGGGGTTCGACGACGACTGGCTGAAAACGACGCTCCAGGGCAGCGTCCTTCTCTATGTGCTTGCGGTACTCGTCGAGGGTCGTGGCGCCAATGAGACGAAGCTCGCCCCGGGCCAGCATGGGCTTGAGCATGTTGGACGCATCCATGGCTCCTTCGGCAGCACCCGCGCCGACGAGGGTGTGCAACTCGTCGAGGAAAGTGATGATCTCGCCCTCCGATTGTTTGATCTCATCGAGAACCGCCTTGAGGCGTTCCTCGAA
This sequence comes from Actinomycetota bacterium, assembly GCA_034658975.1. GTDB lineage: Bacteria > Actinomycetota > Acidimicrobiia > Spongiisociales > ZC4RG35 > SZUA-217. The sequence continues at coordinate 8,444 of JAYEGJ010000035.1, read as the reverse complement.
CTCGCCTCGGTACTTGGCACCGGCGACCATCGACGCGAGGTCGAGCGAAACGATGCGCTTCGTCTTCAGACCTTCGGGGACGTCTCCATCGGCCACGCGTCTGGCGAGGCCCTCGACGATGGCGGTCTTGCCGACGCCGGGCTCTCCGATGAGCACCGGGTTGTTCTTGGTGCGCCGCGAGAGAACCTGAATGATGCGACGGATCTCATCGTCCCGGCCGATGACCGGATCGAGCTTGCCCTCGCGGGCGACCGCTGTGAGATCCCGTCCGTACTGCTCGAGGGCATTCATCGTTGACTCGGGGTCCTCGGTGGTCACGTTGCGCCCGCCTCTGATGTCGTCGATCGCCTCACGGAGAGCGTCCTCATCGAGGCCAAGCGTCTCCGTGATGGCGAAGAGGAGGTGCTCCACCGAGAGATAACCGTCACCCATCGACGACCGGAGCGTGTCCGCATCGGACAGGGCCTTGGCTAGGGCCGGACTGGTGGCCGCCTCGGCGTCGCCGTAGACCTTCGGCAACGAGTCCAACCTGCTCTCGACCGACCGGCGAATGTCGAGGGCAGAGACACCCAACTTGTCCAGCAGTGGATAGACGATCCCATCCTGCTGACTCAACAGGGCGAGCACCAGATGCTCGGGGAGGACCGATCCGTGGTGGCCTTCTCGTGCCAGGGCGGCCGCATTTACCAGGGCTTCCTTGGTCTTCGTGGTGAGCTTCTCCGGATTCATATGGTGTACCCCTTATACATAAATCTGAGTGTGAGTATATCAGGTATGACTCCAGAAGGCCAGGTCCACCCCTTCTGTGCGGGTTAGTTACGCGTGACGCGTAGTAAACCCGCACAGAACGGTCCGGGAGCACCTTGCGGTATTGACAACCCGGCCTTGTATGGTACTGTGTATCACATGGTACCTAGGAGTACCGGACAGGACCGCAGGACACAGCTTCTCCGTGGGGTGCTCGACATCTGCCTGATGTCGATAATCGACGAAGAAGCGTCGTATGGCTACGAGATGGTCCGGAAGCTGCGGGATCGCGGCCTCGACCTGGCGAGCGAGGGATCGATCTACCCGCTGCTCTCCCGGCTCCAGAAGCAGGGGATGATCGAGGGGTACCTGGTACAGAGCTCGGAAGGCCCGGCTCGCAAGTACTACCGGATGACCGACCAGGGACGCGAGGAGCTCGGGCAGTCGCGAAGCGATTGGAGCGGGTTTCGGAACTCGGTCGATGCGGTCTTGAACGGAGACGGACATGCCTGATCGCAGTCAGGTCGTCGCCGAGATCGAGCGCTACTGGCTCGAAACCGGGATCGGGCCGACGACGGTCGCTGAAATGCGGGCCGAACTCGAGGGGCACCTACTCGACGCCGAGGCAGACGGGAAGAGCGTCGAAGACGTCGTCGGTGACAAAGCGCAGTTCGCCGAAAACTGGGCGACGGCCCACAGAGGAAGGGCCGTCGCCAGTTGGAGAGACGTTCAAGTTGGCAATACGAAGAAAGAAAGAGACACTCGTAGAGATACGATCCTCTACGGGTTGGGAACGGCAGCGCTGATTGCGGCGGCCGCAGTCGCCGGACAAGGAGGTAGCGACGTGGATAATGAAGTTTGGCGGTGGATGTGGACGATCTTCGCCATTGTAATGGGTGTCGGCGAGGTGCTCACTGCCGGCTTCTTCCTGCTCCCCTTCGCCATCGGGGCGGCAGCCGCTGCGATCCTGGCATGGTTCAACGCGGCGCTGCTTGCCCAGTGGCTGGTGTTCTTCGGAGTATCCGTGTTCGCACTGGCCTACCTGCGCCGATACATCGGCCGTCAGGACGAAGGTGAGCAGCCGAGGGTCGGAGCCAACCGATGGGTCGGAGCCGAGGGATTGGTCCTTCAGGAGATCGACCCACGCACGGGAGCGGGCATGGTCCGGATCCTCAACGAGGAGTGGCGTGCGACGGCCGATCAGCCCATCGCAACCGGAGCGAGAATCGTAGTGACAGACGTAAAAGGAACCCGGCTGTTCGTAGAACAGCTGGGGAGCTGACAAACACTCAGAATTAGAAGGAAGGAAGAGATATGGAAGCTGTAGTAGCTCTATTTGCAGTCCTCGCGCTGGCGCTCATTGTCATCGCCGCCGCCGGATTCAAGGTCGTGAGGCCCTTTCAAAAGGGCCTGATCGAGTTCCTTGGCCGATACGAGAAAACGGTCGACTCAGGTTTGCGCTGGGTCATGCCGTTCATCAAGCGGCTGACCAAGGTGGACATGCGTGAGCAGGTCATCGACGTGCCCCCTCAGGAGGTCATCACCAAGGACAACGTGGTGGTCACCGTCGATGCCGTCATCTACTACGAGGCCACCGACCCGGTGAAGCTCCAGTACAACGTGGGGAATTTCATCCTCGCAATCACCAAGCTGGCGCAGACCAACCTGAGGAACGTTATCGGTGACCTCGACCTCGATTCGGCGCTCACCTCCCGCGAAGTGATCAACACCAAGCTCCGTGAGATCCTCGACGATGCCACCGACAAGTGGGGCGTCAGGGTGGTCCGGGTAGAGATCCAGCGGATCGAGCCCCCGATCGACGTGACCGATGCCATGCACCGTCAGATGAAGGCCGAGCGTGACCGGCGTGCTGCCGTCACCGAGGCCGAGGGGCTGAAGCGAGCAGCCATTCTCAAGGCAGAAGGCACCAAGGAGAGCAGAATTCTCGAGGCCGACGGCCAGGCCGAGGCGATCAAGCGAGTCGCCGATGCCGAGAAGTATCAGAAGCTCACCGTGGCCGAGGGTGAAGGCCAGGCCATCGAGCGGGTGTTCGGGGCGATCCACAACGGTGACCCGACGGACGACCTGCTGGCGATCAAGTACATGGAGGCCTTGCAGGGAATAGCCGACGGCCAGGCGACCAAGATCTTCCTGCCGCTGGACACGGCCGGCGTGCTCGGGTCCGTTGCCGCCATCGGCGAGCTGTTCAAGGAAACCCAGGAGGAGCCGGCCTCGTAGGGGTCGAGACTTCCGATGGAAAGACCCCGCCTCGGCGGGGTCTTTCTCACTTCCGGCATGGAAGAACGTCAGAGGTGTTGAATCACACCCATGACCGAACCGCTGACCCTCGCCGAAGTCCTCGCCGCTGCCCGAGCACGTCTCGAACGGGTGACGCCGGCGGACCTACAAGCCGAGGTCGATGCCGGGGCACTTCTCATAGATGTCAGGGACACGTCCCAGCGCCAACGCGATGGGGATTTGCCCGGCGCCCACCCCATCGATCTAACCATCCTCGAGTGGCGGCTGGCTCCGTCCAGCGAGACCAAGGCTTTCGATGTTCGAGACGGTCAGCGGGTCATCCTCGTGTGCAATCAGGGCTTCAGTTCCTCGCTCGCCGCCGCCCGTCTTCAGGATCTCGGGGTTGCGGGAGCCACCGACCTGGAAGGCGGGTTCACCGCCTGGAAGAGCTGGGCTGAGTCGAAAACGCGTTCTTGACGTCGCAGAGTCGAGATACCGAACGCACAGCATTAGGAACGCAAAACCTACTAGCCGCCCACCCTGTTCATCGATGCAAGGACCTGCTCCACATCGCTCGGATTCCAGGGCGGATAGAAGACCATGCTGTAGAGGTCGCATCTCTCCCCGGGGGCCTCGAACCAGCCTGCCACCCAGGTGCCATCCGGGTGCGCGCCCACGGCGGCCCGCGTTCCGTCGATCTCGATCTCGCCCTTCTCTCCCGGCCAGTCGACGGCGGGCAGTGTCCCCCGAATGAGGGCAATCGCCACCGTGGCGTCGTTGCGGCCAAAGAAGGTGGTCTGCGTACCGCCCACGGAGGTCCACACGTCCGGCTCTATCTGACTCATGTCGAGGCCGCCTTCGCCTACCCCGACCGGGAGGAAACCCACCTCGTAGGGCGCGGGAGGGCACTCATCAACGGCTGGAGCCCGGGTGGTCGTGGTCGAGGCGATTGTCGTGGAGGTGGTGACGGGCGCGGCCGTAGTGGTCGTCTCGACACTCGTCGCCGCACATCCGGCAACGAGAAGTAATAGTGCTCCGGTAAGTCTCCGCATCCCGGTCGGAATCATATGGTTCAAGGACTGCCTATTGAGCCTTTGTCAGCGGTAAGCCCTCATGAAGCCATCGCGGGAGCCGAGGTAGATCGACCCGTCCCAAACCGCCGGAGTCGCCTCGAGACATGCCCCATTGCCGGGCACGGTCCACTCGAGAGCGGGTGAACGCGGGTCGGCGAGGGAGTAGCCGCGCAGGTCGCCGAGACAGGTGGCGACAATCAACGTCTGGTCCACCACTGCCGGTGACGACCAGGAGTGCCACCCAACCTCGTCGGACCACACCACCGAACCGTCGTCGCTGTCCACTGCGAGCAGGTCTCCGTTGTGGGTGTTCACATACAGCACCCCCTCGTGCAGGGCCGGGGTCGCCCATAAGCCGGCGTCCTCAAAGCCGTCCGTGAGGTCCAGACCCCAAATCCTCGGATCGCCGTCGGCGTAGGGGTCGAGCTTGACCAGTTGACCGACTTCGTGGTTGCGCTCCCGCTCGAAGACGTCCATCTGGGAGGGCTCGTGCTCGATGGAGACATAGAGATAGCCGTCCGCGTCGACGACGATCGTCGCATCGATGTCGCCGCCGGCGTAGTAGTCGAAGACGATCGGGGCCTCCCTCTCACGGACACGGGAAACATCTAGCCCGACGACTCTTCCCCCCGAATTGCCGAAATAGACACGGTCCTCGAAGGCGACGACCGACGTTTCGATGCTGACGTTTCTCCCTGACTTGGAGATCAGGTCATCGTTGTAGCCGGGCATCGCCACCAGACGCTCCGGCTCAACCGTCACGAGACCATCGGTGTTCACCGACCTGTTGAGCAGGTACGCGAAGAACCAGCCGTTCTCCCCTCCCTCATACATCACGTCATCGATGATCGACGGATTGGAGTCCCAGTCGTTGTTCCAGATGCCATTGACCTCGTTGGCGTTCAGCGACCAAAGGACCTCGGGAGAATCCCGGTCCAACGCAAGGATCCGGAGTTGGTTGTCGCGGGACCCGAAGTAGAGGAGCGGAAACCCGTCCGGGTCGAGAGTCACGCTGCCCTTGATGAGGTCCCCGGTGACGTAGCGGGGACGAGTCGGCGTCCCCGTGTTCGCGTCGACGAAATGCACCGCACGGTCGTAGGCGCCGAAGATCAACTCGGTGACGCCGTCGGATCTCTCATAGACGACAGGCTGGCCGGTCCAACCCATCCCACACCACACTTTCGTCTCGCCCCCGGCCGAAGAGGTGCTGCACATTGCAGAGTCGGGATACGACCACGCCACCGAAGGACTCTTCGGCACCGGACCCATCCCATAGAAGGTCCTGGTCGGGTTGCCCCGGAACATGGTCAGGCCCGTGACGGACCCCCACGATCGACCAACAGTCCAACCTGGCACGGTCCCCGGCTCGCGTACCGGTTCGGTGGTGGTAGTCGTGGGCGGGGCCGACGTCGTTGTGCTTGCAGGCGTAGTAGACGTCGTTGCGAACACAGCGTCAGTTGAGGTTGCTGTAGCGACCGCTTCTGCTGAGTCTCGGGAGCCGGTGCCGAATGCACCAAAGGCCAGGACCCCTGCTGCGACGCCGACCGCAACCACCACGGTCAGCAGGGCGGTGCCTCGACTCATGCGGCCTCCGCTATGAGCCGGGTCCGCATTCGGGTTCACCGGTAAGCACCGGGTGCCCGTGGGTTTCGATGAAGGCCGGGATCAGGCAGGCCTCGATTGAGCCGTCAGGATGCACAACCGCCCGAGCCACCGCGGTCGTTGCGCTCGGAATCGAGTTGTGGGGCCAAACGAAGTTGCCAAGACCCCAGAAGACTGCCGCACCATTCACCATCTCGAGCGGATTGAGGCGATGCTGGTGATGGCCGAAGATGATATCGGCGCCGGCTTCGATCATCGCCAGCGCTCTCGGTATGTCATCCGGGTTCGGCTCGGTCTCGAGCTCCCTACCCCAATGGATGGTCACGATGACGATGTCGGCCAACTCATCTGCCGCGAGAACGGCGTTGACCATCTCATCGATGTGGTCGCCGCTGCGCATGCCGGGACGATCTTCCGCCGCAAACCAACTTGGACTTGGAGCGACCCCGCCGAATCCGATCACGGCGACGGTCCAGCCATTGATCTCGAACAGAGCCGGGGCGCCTGCCTCATCGAAATCGGCACCGGCGCCAACCGGGGCGATCCCGGCGGCGAGCAACTGAGCCCGGCCATCGACGAGGGCATCCTTGCCGTAGTCACCGGAGTGGTTGTTACCCATGTTGGCGACCTCGACCCCATTGGCCAGGACCGAAGGAAGGGCCTCGGTGGGGCACCGAAAGACAAAGGCCTTGTTGAGGGCAGTGCCGATGTCCGACGGCACACATTCGAGATTGACCACCGTCAGATCGTCCTCGATGAACAGGCCATCCAGTCCCGTCCAGGCGTAATCCCATCCATTGGCACGAAGTGCAGGGATGTAGTTGGGGTCGACGGCAACGTCACCGGTGCCGTGGATGACGAGTGTCCCCTTTGGCTCCTCCGTCGTGGTTGTGGTCGGCGGAATGGCGGTGGTGGAAGGTGGCACCGTGGTCGTCGTTGTCGGCGCGGCCGTCGTTGTCGTCTCGATTGCTACCGGTGGCAGGATTGCGGCAGGTGCAGCAGCGTTGTTCCACAAGGAGAAAGCGGCAACGCCGGCAAACAGGCCACCACCCAATACAACAACTGCGGCGAATCTCGATGAGGACACGGGATGAACAGGCTAGATCGTTTCGCCGGAGTATCTCGTACCGCGCGGGGCGAACTCGATTCAATCGGCCGGTGGGGTGATGATCTCCACGAACTCGGCCAGGTCGCTGAGGATATGAGTCGGGTTTGCCCCGGCCAGCGTGGACCGACGGTGTGCTCCGGTGAGCACGGCGGCACAGATCCCGGCTCCCGCCCGCCGGGCAGCCTCGACGTCGTTGGTCGTATCGCCCACCACTGCAACAGCATCCATGCCGCTGGTGTGGAGCCGAGCGGCGGCCGTCAGGATCAGGTCCGGCCACGGACGACCGCGAAGCTCCTGACTTGGCGACAAGGCGAGATCCACCGACTCAACCCATCCAAAACGCTCCAACATGGAGCGGTGGATCGACTCAGAGAAGCCGGTGAGAAGGCAAACTCTGGTACCTCGAGACCTGATCTCCTCAATGGCCTCGCTCGCACCCGGCATCGGAGTGATCTCACCCGACACCACCGCCGATTGGATCATCTCCTCGAACCCGGCATGAGCAGCGGGCGCACTCGCCGGCCCCACCAGCCTTGTCATGAGATCCAGCTTCGAAGCCCCTCGCATGGCCGTGAACTCGACCGAATCGAACTGGTCGCCAGTGACTTGTCGCACCGCTTGCTCAACCACGTCACCGATACGCACCGTGGTTCCCCCCAGATCGAGGACTGCAATGTCTATGGCCGGCACGAGGCGCCCGGGAAACGCCTACAGGATCTGGCTCAGGAACAACCTGGTGCGATCTTCTTCGGGGTTGGTGAAGAAGTGCTCCGGAGTTCCCACCTCGACGATCTGTCCATCGGCCATGAAGACGACACGATCGGCTACGGCTTTGGCGAACCCCAGCTCGTGGGTCACCACGATCATGGTCATGCCCCCCTGGGCCAGTTCGATCATCACGTCGAGGACCTCTTTGATCATCTCCGGGTCCAGAGCCGAGGTGGGCTCGTCGAAAAGCATTACTTTGGGTTTCATCGCCAGGGACCGGGCGATAGCCACCCGTTGCTGCTGACCGCCGGAGAGCTGGGCCGGGTATTTGTTGGCCTGCTCCGGAATCCCAACACGCTCGAGAAGCTGCATCGCAGACTCCTCAGCCTCATCCCGGGCCTCACGTCGCACCTGGCGAGGAGCCAACGTGACGTTGTCGATCACCGTCAGATGCGGGAAAAGATTGAACTGCTGGAACACCATCCCGGTCTCTCGACGGATCTCCTGGATGTTCTTGAGGTCGTCGGACAACTCGATCCCGTCGACCACGATCGTTCCCCGGTCGTGTTTCTCGAGTCGATTGATACAGCGGATCAGCGTGGATTTGCCGGACCCCGATGGGCCAATGACGACGATCACTTCCTGTTTCCCGACCTTGAAGTTGATTTCCTTCAGGGCTTGGAAGTCACCGAAGTACTTGTCTACACCGATTACCTCTATTACCGCCTCGCCCTTGGTCTGGGTGGCGTCCGAAAAAATCTGAGCATCACGTTCGGTCGTCATAGTTCGCTAGCACTCTAGGTTCTTCAGGACTCGCATGACGTCACGAGGGCGGACGTCCTGATATCCGGCTCCGCCAACCGGGTACCCTCCCGGGGCCGCAACACGTAGGAGCAGGTAATGCCAGGTACGATCGAACGTCCGACTTCGGTGTAGCAGTGATGGACAACCCACCGCTGAAGACTCGC
>JAYEGJ010000034.1:0-14492 GCA_034658975.1 Actinomycetota bacterium | reverse complement strand
AACCCTCGAGTCTGGTGAGGGTCGACCGAGCCTTCTCTAGTTCCTCGAGCAACTCATCACGTCTCTGCCCCAGGGCGCGTGTTCGCTCCTGAGCGGCTGCTGCCTGACGGCTGGCCGCGTCGATCACTTCGTCACGACGCGTGGCGGCCTCGGAGGTGATCTTGTCGGCGTCCATACTCGCGCTGCGGACCACGTCCTCGGCTTCACGTCTGGCTCCAGACGTCAAACGGTGAGCCTCTCGCTCCGCCTCTCCCATGATGGTCAGCACATCACGGTCGGCCTGCTCTCTGAGCTTGGTGGCCTCCTTGACGGTCTGATCGAGGAGTTCAGAACTCTCGGTCCAAGCGTCGCGCCGAGCAGCCTCGGCGCCCGCCATGGCCTCACTGCGGCTCTGCTCGGCTTCGGCCATGGCTTCGCCGCGCCATCGCGCAGCGTCGGCGCTCGCCCTTTCCCGCATCGCATCGGATGCTTCGCGGGCCGCTTGAAGAATGCCGCTCACCTCGCGACCTATCACATCGAACTCAGATTCGAGGTCACGGGCTGCCACGTCACCAAGCTGGTTCTGGAGACGAGCGCTCTCTGTCTCGAGTTGCTCGATCCGCTCGGCAACGGTCTGCAGGAATTCCTCGACCTGGACGCGGTCGATCCCGCGCAAGACCGTGCGGAATTCGACGCTTCTTATCTGCTCTGGGGTCGCTTCTGAGTCCATCCGCTCCTAGAAGATACCGACCGCAGACGCCAGAGCCGAAGGTTTAGGTGCCTTGTAGTTGTTCGAGGAAGGCGAGAGCGTCGTCGAGGGTGGCCACCGACACGATTTCAATGTCGTCACGCTCGGCGGTGAGGGCCGATTCGTAGTTGCCCTCGGGAACGAGAATGTATGAGGCACCTGCTGCTTCGGCCGCAACAACCTTCTGACGGATGCCCCCGATACTGCCGATGGTTCCATCGAGGCGGATGGTTCCGGTTCCCGCTATCACCTCGCCATCGGTCAACTCGCCCTCCGTGAGAGTGTCGATGATCGCCAGCGTGTGCATCATTCCCGCAGACGGCCCGCCAACATCGCCGGCCTGGATCTCAATTGGGAAGGGAGGCTCGGTCAGCTCACCAAGAATCACGCCAATCATGGGCGTCCCGGGCTGGTCATCTCGCTCCGCCAGTTCCACGGCTAGTTCCAGAGACGTTCCATCCCTGTCAACCGTCACGACGAGCACGTCCCCTACTCCCAGATCCTCGAGGAGAGGGCGTATCTCGGCCACCGATGAAACCGATACCCCATCGACGGCAACGATCGTGTCGCCCAACTGAAGCACTTCGGCAGCAGGGACTCCTTCCACGAACTCGTTGATCACCACTTCGGTCGGCACCAGTTCGTATCCGAGTTCGGTGAGAGCGACGGCGATCGACCTGAAGTTGGAGTCGTCCATCTGCTGGAGAACCCTGTTCCGATACTCCTCGTCGGTCTCGCCGGCTCTCCTGACCGCCTGCTTCCTAACGAGGTCGATGGTCGGATCGAATCCAGCGATTACGGCTTCAAAGATGTTCACGTCCTGGCTGACGACAGTGAGCATGAGGAGTTCGCCATCGGGCGGGTAGACCGTCACTTCGTCGGCGACTATCGCATCGGCGGCGTCGGACACCGGGCCGGCCGAGAAGGCGAGGTAGGGAAGCTCGACGTTCCAGGCGATCCCGCCCAGGATGCCCACGGCAAAAAGGGCCCCCATCACATAGAGGGGCCATTTCTTGGAGTGTTGCTCCCGGGGTGGCTGTGGGTCTTCGGTCATTCGTCTATTAGACGCATTGTGGGTCCCTCGCGGTTTCTATGAGTTAAACCCGTCTCAAACGCGGTCTAAACGGCGCAGGTTCGGTATACCGAACGCACAGCATTAGGAACGCGAAACGACGTCCCTGATGGCGGCGGCGATCTCGGCGGGTACCTCCTCTTGGAGGAAGTGACCGGCTTCGGTTGCAGTGACCGTGGCGTCGGGAAGCATGCGCTCGGTGCGCCGGCGCAGGCGGCCCAACACCGGGTCGCGATCCCCCCAGACAATGGCCGAGGGGCCCTCGAAGGCGCGGACGAAGTCGCCCACCTCGCGCAGCGGCCCCACCGACTCATGATCCATGCCGTCCGGCACCATCAGGACCAATGCTCGAGGTGCGTCATTGCCGCGCGCTCTGGTCAGTGGATAGCTGTATGACTTCTGCACGACACCCCGGATCGAGTCCCGATCGCCCTGGGCGAAGCGAAGCCGCTTCTGCGGGAAGCCGAGACCCTTGGAGATGAACCCGCCAAGCGGACCACCCATCACCCGGTGAAACTTCGTTCCCTTGAACCCCGGTTTCGGCGCATCGATCGAAGTGTTCATCACTACCAGGCCGGTCATCAATCCGGGGGATTGGGAGACCGAGTGGAGGCCAATTGGGCCGCCCCAGTCCTGCACCACCACCACGGCGTCCTCCAGATCCAACTGACCGAGCATGCCGGCCATCCAACGGGGATGATTGAGCATCGTGTGATCAGCGGCCGAGTTGGGTCGATCCGAGAATCCAAGGCCAATCAGATCGGGCATGATCAGACGCAAGGGCTCATCCGTGAGTTGCGCCGCTACCTTGCGATAGAGATAACCCCAGGTTGGGTTGCCATGGAAGAGGAGGACCGGCCGACCCTCACCCTGCTCCATCACATGCATCCGCAGGCCATCGCCGACCTCGACCATGTATCGGTCGAAAGGAAGTTGGGCCTTGAGCCAATCCGGAAGCTCTGGGGGAGGCAACCGGCCCATTAGGCAGTCTCGACCTCTTCGCCCAGGTAAGCCTTGATCACGTTGGGGTTCTGTTGAACCTCGGCGGGAGTCCCCATCGCTATCGGCTTGCCGAAGTCGACGACCAGGACACGGTCGGCAATGTCCATGACAAGACCCATGTCGTGCTCCACGAGGACGATGGCGATGCCCAGCTCATCCTGTACGTCGATTATGAACCGGGCCATGTCCTCTGTTTCCTCGAGGTTCATGCCGGCGACTGGCTCGTCGAGAAGGAGCAATTCGGGGTCCATGGCGAGGGCCCGGCCCATCTCCACCCTCTTTTGCACACCGTAGGGAAGCAGGCCAACCGGGTACTTGCGCCACTGCTCGATTTCGAGGAAGTCGATGATGCTCTCGACGATCGCCCGGTTCTCCATCTCCTCCTTCTTGGCCTTTCCGAGCCAGAGAGCACCGGCTAACCAGCCCGCCTTCATGCGGACATGACGGCCGGTGAGGATGTTCTCGAGAACGGTCATATGCGGGTAGAGAGCGATGTTCTGGAAGGTGCGGGCGATGCCTCGCTCCGCGGTGAGATTGGGCTTCAGACCCATCAGCTTCTCACCTTTCCACCGGACGTCCCCCTCCTGGGGGTGATAAACCTGGTTGATCGAGTTGAATAGTGAGGTCTTGCCGGCGCCGTTGGGACCGATGATCGCGAACAGCTCCCCATCGTCCACATGGAACGAGACGCCGTCGATGGCCTTGACCCCCTTGAAGGAGAGGTGGATGTCATCCACTTCGAGCAAGTGGCTGTAGTTAGCAGGCCCCGAGCGTTCGATCTGGCGCTGGAGAAGCTTTCCACTCATGACAGCCACCTCTTGCGACGCTTGTAGTGCTTGACCTCACGGAACGACTTCTTCTCCCCCGAGGCGTGGAGACCGAGATAGAACTCCTTGACGTCCTCGTCCTTCAGGAGCTTCGCCGGATCGCCGTCCATGACCAGCTTTCCGGTCTCCATGATGTATCCATGATGGGCGATAGACAGAGCCATATTGGCGTTCTGCTCGATCAGCAACACGGAGGTCCCTTGGGAGTTGATCTCGACGATGATGTCCCGCACCTCCTGGACGAGCAGCGGGGCGAGACCGAGTGAAGGTTCGTCCATGATCAATAGCTTCGGGTCCTGCATGAGTGCCCGGCCGATCGCCAGCATTTGCTGCTCGCCACCCGACAGGTATCCGGCGGTAGCGCTTCGGCGCTCCTTCAACCGGGGGAACAAGGTCATGACACGGTCATACGAGTTCTTGTACCCGGCACGGTTGGCATTGACATAGGCGCCGGCTTTGAGGTTGTCGTCGACAGTCATCTCGGCGAAAACGCGACGGCCTTCCATGACCTGAGAGATCCCGCGGCGAACGATCCGCGAGGGAAGGGCCTCGGTGATCATGTCGCCTTCGAAGACGATCTCACCCTTGGTGATGTCTCCCTCGTGGACCTCGAGGAGACCGGTGATCGCCCTCAGGGCGGTTGTCTTGCCGGCGCCGTTGGCGCCGAGAAGCGCCACGATCTTGCCGTCGGGCACCTCGAGGGAGATGCCGCGCAGCACGAGAACGACGTCGTTATAGACGACCTCTAAGTTTTCAACCGTCAGCATCGCGCTACTCCAATGCCTCGTCAATCAATGGGCTCAATGCTCTGGCCGATTGCCCGGCCAGAGCCTTCAGCCCATGGGAAGTCGAATCTATCGACGGCCCGCAGGTGCCACTACCAGCTCATCCAGCCAACTCGAAGCATGCGCTTTCGAACACGTAGGCCGCCGCGGTAGGAGACGTGTAGTCCGCCTGAGCGAGCTTCGAGCCTGTCTCCGAGTTCGGGTCGGGACGCATCATGTGCACCACCCTCTGAACGATGTCATTGGGCTCGCCTACGTAGCTGTCCGACGGCGCCAGGCCGTTGTAGTCGACCGACTCGATGGACTTCGCCGCGGCCAGGACCCCGGCCTGGGTCATGTCGCCGTTCTCGTATGCGATGTTCAATGCCTGGAACAGGAGCTGCCCCTCGATGAAGCCCTCCCCGTAGAAGTCGGAAGGAGGTGCTCCGGCGGCGGTCATCACGTCGCGCACGGTTGCGGCTCCCTCGGAGTCACCGGCCCAGGGCTGGTAATAAGCGGCCCAGTAGAAGTCACGGGTGATCTCGTCGCGAATTCCCGAGTCCTCTGCAACGTAGGTCGGCCCCCAGGATGGGCTCGCACCAGACCACAAAGCCTCCAACCCGTTGGTGATGACGGCCTGCGTGTACACCTCCGGCCAGCCAATCCACGGGATGCCCGTGTGATAGACGATGTCCGGATTTGCCTCGGCGATCGCATTGCCGACTTCGATGTACGAAGTCGGGTCACCAGGGATGATGGCGCCAGCGCCGTCATAGACGATCTCGAGACCAAGGGCTTCCGCGGCCAGCTTGGCGCCGGCTGATGCGTCAAGACCGTAGTCACCGGGAATCGAAGCAATGGCGATCGTCGGTGAGTCGATTCCAGAGTCGTCCACCATGAACTCGATCGTGTTCATGGCCTCGATGCAATAAGGCGTGCCGTGCGCTACGACCTGGGAGTTGTACGCAGGATCCGACCAACCCGAATACCAGGTCAGCGGGATGGCCAGCATCCCCTGCTCCTGGAGCCCAGGATTGATCGCAACGGTCTGCGGCGACCCCACCGAGTGACCAAAGGCCACCACCTCGTCCTTCAGTTCCTCGAACAGTTGGACGTGGACCTCGCCGTTATACGCCGTGTCCGCGAAGTCGAGCACAACCTCGAGACCGTGGATGCCGCCGTTTGCGTTGACGTTGGCCCAGTAGGCCTCATAACCCGTGTTGATTTGCGTGACCAGTGGGCTGAACGCGCCAGTCTGGTCGGTCAGCAACCCTATTGTGATCGTCCCGGCGTCGAGATCAACACCGATGTCGGTGGCGATGTCCATCATCTCACCTTCGGTGGTGTCGGTCGTCGCCTCGGTCGTGTCGGTCGTCGCCTCGGTCGTGTCCGTAGCCCCTTCTGTTGTGGCTGTCGGCTCCTCGGTGGTATCGGTGCTCTCCGACGGACTACACGCCGCCAGAATCAGCCCAATCACCAGGAAGATCGCCAACCACCTTGCTTTCCTCTTCATCAATTCCTTCCTCCTCTTGATACACGGGCACGATGGCCCAGTTAGACCGCTCAGTACGTGAACGGCCAACCCTTCCAATAATTGCGGATCCGAAGCCAAATGCCGTACAAACCGAGTGGTTCGAAGATCAAGAACCCGATGATAAGCAAGCCGTAGATCACCAGATTCAACTGGTCGATGCCGAGACCCGGAGCGACGCCTGCAGATGTATTGATCAATCCGAAATCACCGGGTCCGGTGCTCACGAAGACGTCGAAAACGCTAGCAAGCAAGCCGTCGCCGGATTCGACGACCCCTTCCACCCATTCCGTGAAGTCCTTCACGATTCGTGGCAGAAGGATCACGAAGATCGTGCCGAGAATCACGCCGGAGACGGTGCCCACTCCACCGATGAGGACGATTGCGATGAATTGGACCGACAAGAACAGGTTCCAGGTCTCGGGAATGGTGCGTCCCACCAGACTGGCCAGGAGAGCGCCGGCGACACCGGCAAAGAAGGAGGAAATAGCGAACGCCATGGTCTTGTATTTGAACTCGTTCACACCCATGATCTCAGCTGCGATGTCTCGATCCCTGATAGACATGAACGCCCGCCCGCTGCGTGTGCGCTGGAGGTTCTTCCCAAGCAACACAACGGCGATTGTGAGGGCGAGTATGAAGAAGTACGTCTTGGCTTCACGGGATACGTTCAAGACACCGAACCAGGAGCCGTCCTCAGAGAAGTCGATTAGAGGCGTCTCTTCTTTCCAGAGCCTGAGTGCGAATTCCGGGTGACTCCGCCCCGACTGCGATCCGCCCGTGATGAAATCGAGATTGCGCCACAGGTACTCGCCGATGAAGACCAGTCCAAGAGTGACGATGGCCAGATAGAGTCCGCGAACCCGTGTTGCAGTTGGCGCCACCGCGATTCCAACCAGAGCGGCAACCATTCCTGCCCCTGGGAGCCAGACCCACATGGGCAATCCAAGACCCCATAGCGGCCCTTCGGGTGCTCCGAGGACAGCCGCCGTATACGCACCCAAACCCATGAAGAAGGCGTGACCGAGCGATACCTGCCCGGCCAAACCCGTGAGGATGTTGAGACCCAGCGCGCCTATCGCGTAGATGCCCACGGTCGACAGCAGCCGCAACCAGTCGCCTGCCGCCAGGAAGTCTGGTCCGGGCAGCGACCCTTCCTGGCCGATGGTCCCGGGAGCAAAGAAAGGGATCACGGCAAGAAGTACCAGAAACAAGCCCATCATGAGCTTCTTGGTCCCCGAATTGAGCAGAGCCTGGTCAGACTCGTAAGTCGTGTGTAGAAGGGGACGGCCTCTCATACTCGTCTGATCTCCTCAGTACCAAAGAGCCCGTGGGGCCGAACGAAAAGAACCGCCAGCATGACGATGTAGGGCACGACACCACCAAACCCGGAGCCCAGGAACTCCCATGGCAAAAGGCCGGAATACGCCTGAGCCAGACCGATTATCAGACCCCCGACAACGGCTCCGACAATCGAGTCGAGCCCGCCGAGAACGATTGCCGGGAAAGCAGCGAAGGCGAAGAAGGCGGTCTGCTGGGTCACGCCTGCCGGACCCCGAGGGTGAATTGAGAGAAACACACCTGCGACGCCGGCAAACATGGCACCGATCGCCCACGACAGGGAAAAGATCCGCCCCACACCAATACCCTGAGCCCTGGCGGCTTCCTGGTCGAAGGCGGTCGCACGCATGGCGACACCCGTTCTGGTTCGAAAGAAGAACGCCATGGCCACGACCAGAGTGATCGTGACCGCGAACTGAACGATCTCCGTGTACGCTATCCGCACCCATCCGAGGTCGATCAGCTGAGTTCCCCAGGGGTCGCCCAGAGGTCGAGCACTCACTCCGATGAAATCGTTCAGGATCGTGCGGAGAACGATGTCAAGACCAAGTGTCACGATGGCAACGGCAAACAGCTCCTCGCCCACCATCGGTCGGATGAACACCCTCTCGAGCAAGACTCCGATGAGCCCGGCTACCAGCAAGGCGAGCAGCGCAGCCAAAGCCCACGAGGCCCACTCGGGCAGGCCTGGAATCCATCGTCCCGGGATGTCCCAAGTCGTAGCGAAGACTGCAACCAAGAAGGCTCCGAGTGTGGCTAGGGCACCATGAGCGAAGTTGAGAACCTGTGTCGATTTGAAAATGATCACAAAGCCCATGGCCAGCAGCGCATAGATCGAACCGAGCGACAAGCCAGTCACGAGCGCCTGCGCGGCGGGAGAGATGGCCGACGCCTGGGCGAAAACCACCAGTTCAGGCATCACGACCCGTACATGCCCTCGATCAGGTCACCGAACATCTCGTCCATCGCCTCACGCTTCAGTTTCTGAGTGGCGGTTAGCTCACCGTCCTCATGATCGAGTTCTTTGGGGATCATCCGGAACTTGCGGATGTTCTCGACACGAGCGAATTTTTCGTTCGTCTTGTTGACTACACCCTGCACCAACTCGATGACTTCGGGCTTTTCCGAGAGATCGCGATAGGTCGTGTAGGGAATCCCCTTGCGAGTGGCCCAATGGCCGACCACATCGGACTCGATGCCGATCAAGGCAGTCAGGTACTTCATCCCGTCGCCGATGACCATCACCTCCTTGATGTAGGGCGATGTCTTGAGGCTGTTCTCGATCTCCGACGGTGAGATGTTCTTTCCGCCGGAAGTAATGATGATGTGCTTGATCCGGTCGATGATCTTGATATGGGTTCCATCAACCCACTCACCGACATCGCCGGTTTTCAGCCAACCGTCTTCGGTGAAGGCTTCCGCCGTCTTCTCAGGCTTGTTCCAATAGCCCTTGAACACCGCAGGATGCTTGGTCTGGATCTCCCCGGTCTCCTCATCGAGGCGAAGACCGATGCCCGGATAAGGCGCGCCGACTGTTCCCACGAGGTTGGCGCCGGGGAAGTTGCAGGTAGCCACAGCGCTGTTCTCGGTCATTCCGTAGAGCTCGAAAAAGGGGACGCCGATGCCAAGGAAGTCCTGGATCAGCTCGGGTGCTATCGCAGCCGCTCCCGACGCCGCGTAACGGCAGCGTCGCATCCCGATCCGCTCCTTGAGGGCACGGAACACGAGGGGATAGCCGATCCAGTAGAGGACACGGCTGACGAGCGTGTGTTCACCACGGTTGGCAACACGCTGCCGACCGATGATGCCTGAGAGCTTCAAGCCGAATCCAAACAGGACCCGCTTGAACCAGGTCCCGTCCTTGCCCTTGATCATGATCCCGGCGTGGATCCTCTCCCAGATCCGTGGAACGGCGAAGAACAGGGTCGGCTGGATCTCGCGAAGGTTCTGCTGCACGGTCTCTATCGACTCGGCGAAGTTCAGAGTGCATCCGAAACCGGTCATATGCCAGGTCGAGAAGATCCTCTCGGCAACGTGGCAGAGAGGCAGGTAAGTGAGGATCGAATCGTCGGGGCCGGGCATCACGTTGCCCGGCAACCTCCCTTCGATGCCGACCAGATAGTCGGTCGTGTATGTGTAGTTGCCATTGGTCAGCATGGCGCCCTTGGGTGGGCCGGTGGTGCCGGACGTGTAGACCAGGGTGATCACGTCGTCCTCGGTGGCATCGGCCATGATCGATTCGACTGCACCCGGGTTGTCGGCGCGGTGCTGTCGGCCCATCTCGATGAAGTCGTCCCAGAACAAGAAGCGATCGTCATCCCGCCACTGCCTGAATCCTCGAGGCTCCAAATGGATGATCTTCCGAATGGTCGAAACCCGATCGATGACCTCGATCACCTTGTCGGCCTGTTCCTGGTCTTCTGCCAGGTGAACCTCGGCTCCGGAGTCCCCAAGCAGATACTCGACCTCCGCGGCGGGGTTGGTGGGGTACAGGCCAACGGTCACGCCTCGAATGGCGACAGTGGCCATGTCGAGGATCACCCATTCGGGACGGTCCTCGGAGTGAATCGAAACCCTGTCTCCAACATCGACACCAAGGGCCAGTAGCCCGTGGGCGGCGTCAACGATCGAATCCCAGAGCTCGGCCCAGGTGATCTCCTGCCAGATGCCGAAGTCCTTTTCCCGAAGGGCAACAGCGTCGGGCATCCTGTCCGCCCATTCCCGCACGCGTGCAGGCGCGGTTCGGTAGCCCGAACCAGTCGCCGATGCTTGGGGGCGTTCGGCGAGAGTCGTCATTCAGTTGAGCTCCTCACAGGCGCGGAGCCTAGAGGCCTGTGTCAGTCCTCGCGGCAGAATCGACAGCAAATGTCTGGCGGTTTTGTCTCAGCTGCCCCGGCTCCATTCGGCACCACCAGGCCAATGCTCCTTCTTCCAGATCGGAGCGCGAACCTTCAGTTCGTCGATGACGAACCTCGCCGCGTCGAACGCATCACCGCGGTGGGCACAAGAAACGGCGACCGCAACCGAGGCTTCACCAAGGAGGACCTCACCCGAACGATGCTCCACGGCGGCAGAAAGAACCGGCCATTTCCGGGCTGCCTCAGCAACGATCTCGGCAATCTTCGGCTCGACCATTTCGGCAAATACCTCGTAAGAGAGATGCGTCACGCCGGTCTTGCCTTCGGAGTGGTCACGAACAGTCCCGAGAAACACGACCGTGGCGCCCGAATCGGGACGCCCCACCTCCTCGACGAGGACGGCGGTGTCGATTGGCTCATCGCCGACCGAAACTCGAATCAATTGCCGGGGAGCTCCCATACAATCCACAGCCTATGACAGATCTTGGGTCATTCGGCCCCGACGAGCCCACTCCGCCTTCCCCGAAGCGCGACCCCTGGCCTCTGGTACTCGGGATCCTCGGGGGCGTCTTGCTCGGCACCGGAGTGACCTTCGCCATCCTGGGGTTCACCGGCGTCTTCGAGGAGCCAACACCGCCAACCATCCCCCCTCCACCCACTCTGACCATCCCTCCCCCGGCCGGGCCACCTCCGACGTTCGGCGACGCGGTGACTGCGACCGGAGTGGCCCAACGCGTCATCCCTTCAACAGTCTTTATCGAGGTCACCTCCCTGCTGACGACAGGGGGCGGCAGTGGGATCGTGTACGGGAGCGACGGTTACGTGATCACCAATCATCATGTGGTCGACGGCGCCAGCGTTGTGTTCGTGACTTTCGCCGATGGCGGCCGGTTCCCCGCCGAGATCATCGGAACCGACCCTGTCACCGACCTTGCCGTTCTCCTGGTCGGTCGGGACGACCTCATACCGATCGAGATAGGTAGCTCGTCGGGCCTGGCTATCGGGGAGCCGGCCGTCGCCGTGGGGAATCCGCTGGGTCTGTTGGGCGGCCCGACCGTCACCTCGGGTGTCGTCAGTGCCCTCAACCGGTCCTTGAATGTGTCAGGAAGCGAAATCCTCTACGGGCTTGTTCAAACCGATGCTCCAATCGCCCCGGGGTCGAGTGGAGGCGCCCTGGTCGATGCCAGAGCCCGGCTCATCGGGATCACCACTGCGATCGCCGTATCGGACGTCGGTGCCGAGGGTCTCGGATTCGCGATTCCCATCGATCTCGCCGTCGGCGTGATCAGCGATCTGATCAACGACCGCGAGGTTCGCCATGCCCGCCTGGGGATCAACGGCTCAACCACCTGGGCGCAGGAGGGTGAGGCGGAGTATCCGGTCGGCGTGGGAGTGACCGACCTGTCCTCTGACTCTGCCTATGAGTCCTCCGGGGGCCAGGTGAACGATGTCATCGTCGAAATAGGCGGGGTTTCGGTCACAACAATCGAAGAGCTCCTCGGAGTGCTTCGCACTATGAGAGCCGGTCAGCTCGTCGATGCCCGTATCCTTCGTGTTGACGATGATCTCGTACTCACAGTTGAACTTGGGAGGCTGGAGCAATGAGTGACGATCTCTTCTCGCGTCTATTCGAACTGTTCAACCAGCCCGGGCCCGTCAACTGGAAGCTCGGGGCCGAAGTCGCACGTCATCTCGCTGGGGAACGTCAACCGGTCGAGCCTTGGGCGTCTGAAGAATTCAGGGAGTTGGCCCGGCTGGCCGAGTATCGGATCGAGCAGATAGCTCCGTTCCGAATCGCCACGGCAACCGATGTGCTGCCTGTCGACCGACGGACGTGGGCGGAGAAGAATCTCGAGACCTATTCGTCTCTCGTGGAGCCGTTCGGGACGTCGATCGTCGGTGACAGCCCCACGGCCCCCCTGCTGGCCCAGATGGGCCCGGCGATTGTCGGGCTCCAGGCCGGGTCGCTGGTGGGATCCCTTTCTGCCTGGGTCGTGGCTTCGTTCGACGCCGGGTTGCCCCAGCAGCATGTCGGGGCGATGAGCCTGATCCTCGCCAACATCGAGGAGCTTCAGGTCGACGGTGTCGACCGCCGCGAGGTCCACCTGTGGGTCGTCGCCAACGAAGTGGCCTTCAGGGCGACAAGTCAGCTGCCCTGGATACAGGACCATCTGGCCGACCTCGTTGCCGCATATGCCGAGGCGGCCCGGATCGACCCGACCGCTCTGAGCGGCCTCATGATGGGCAGCGGCGACCCTGGCGAGATTCAACGCGCCATCGAGGATGCCGGCGGAATCGAGGGCCTGATGGGCGGCGAGGAGGCAGAGGCCCCGCGCGCCGAGCTAGAAGCTTTCCTGGGCACGATCACGGGATGCGCCCGTCTCCTGGCGCGGCGAGGCGTGAGCGACATCGCCCCCAACTTCGACCAGATTTCCGAAGCGAGAGACAACGCCCGGCACGAACTCGCCGACCAGCCCGCCATCGGCGTGGGCCCGGTGCCCGTCGTGGTCACCCAATTGGGCGACCGGTTCAACCAGGACGTTGAGGTTCGTTACGGCGACGACGCGCTCACCACGTTGTGGGCCGACCCGTCGCGCATGCCCACCGCCGCCGAGCTCCGCGACCCCACCGCCTGGGCTGCCCGCGTCCTCCTCGACGGCTGGACCTAGAACTCTCAGGTTGTTAGTGCCATATCCGGGCCTAACAGCCTCGAGAAGACCAGGAACACGACAGCCGCCAGTTTCTCAAGGCGGTTAGTGCCATATACGGGCCTAGAAACCTGAGGTAGTTAGTGCCACCTAGCCGAAGAGGGAGCGCCAGAGGCGGCGCAGGAGGCCGGGGCGTGCGGAGTCGGGGAGGGCCGTGATGACCGGCTCGTGGAGGTCGGGGGGCAAATCGCCCACCAGTGCCATCCCGCCGTCGACCGTCTCCCACACATACGTCACCTGTCCGGCCGTGAAAGAACGCCGGTAACTCGCCCCCAGAATCTCAACGGGCCTTGCCCCGGGAAGGGCGACGGTGGTCGGGGTCTCGAACACGGCGAAGGAGAAGAATCCGTCTGAGTAGTACCCAAACCGAAAACCGTCCTCGTCCTCATAGAAATCAAGACGGTCGAAGCCGACAACCGACTCGGGAAGCGAGGTGCTGATGGCGCCCGCCGCCAACTGGTCGGCGTCGGAGGTGGTGGCCCCGTCGAATCTGGGGTCCGTCGGGTCAAAGGAGACGAATCGACGCTCGCAATAGGTCGCGCCGTCCGCAGAGAAGGTGGTGACACCGACCATCGCCGACGTCTCATCGTCGAAGACCAGTTCCGCTCTGAGCACCCCGTCACGAATCAGATGGTGGGTTGTGGCCGGCCGGCCGAGGAATCGCACAGTCTCGACTTCCTCGACCGCATAGACGGGTGTCGCCCGCTCGTCCGTCGCGTTCACGGATGCCGAGGACACCACACCGCCACCGTCGGAGAGCGTCCAGCCACCGTACCCAGCAGCAATCTCCATGTCCTGGGAAGCCTTCGCCCCGATATGGATCTCTCCGGCGCTTTGAGCGATCCAGACCACGGCATCACGCACGCCGTCGGGAGTCGAACAACTGATTATCTGCTCTGCGGAATAGGAGGCGTCCCGGCTCTGCTCGAGAAGGTCATCCAATTCGGCCGCCAGTGCAGAAGACGCCGGCAGGACCGTTAGAGCAGTCACGAGGACCAATAGGCGTCTCATTCGCTGATCTGCCCGATCTCGGGGAGGACAACCTTCGCCGGGCCGAACGCCGGGTCGAGGGAAACACGTGCACCAAAGCGGCTGCTCAGGTCATCAACAGACACGGTGACCGGTGGTGGTGTGACGATCGCGGCGACGGCGATGACGACTGCGGCAATCGCCGCTGCGGCACCGACCCACACTCCCCTGTTCTGTCGAAGAGGAACCACGACAGGATCGGCCTCCGGGATGAGGCCGGGCGGCAATTCGATAATGGGAAGGGATCGCACCGCTGCGCGGACATGCTGCATCTCGTTCAGCTCAGCCGAACACTTCCCGCAGGTTCCAAGGTGCTTGAGAAGCTGGATCTGCTCTTTGGCAGTCAGTTCGCCGTCGAGATAGGCGCTGATCAGTTCGAACGGGTGAGTCACGTGAGACTCTCCCTCATCAGCTTGCGGCCCCTATGGATACGGCTACGTACAGTCCCGATGGGGACCGAGGCAGCCTGGGCGATCTCGTCATAGGACAGGCCGACGACATCGCAGAGAATGATTGCCTCCCTGAACTCGATCGGCAGGTCGAGAAGGGCCTTCTGTACGTCGTCACCGAGTGTGATCCGGGCGTAGACCTCGTCGGCCGATTCCGTCTTGGCCAGATCCCAACGATCGACCT
>JAYEGJ010000033.1:0-14534 GCA_034658975.1 Actinomycetota bacterium | reverse complement strand
TCAGACGCATGATCGACACCTGGTGCAGCGCACCCATGATGGCGTGAGTCGCCAGTTCGACATCATCCAGCACCAGCTCATCTGCGTCGGCTCCGTCCTGGAGGGCCTGGCGGAGCGGGGTCATAACCGACCGGTCGATGTTCCCCAGGAACTCGGCATGATCGTCGGAAGCCTTGAAGGCGGTCGGCATCTCAAGGCACATCTGGGGATACTGGGCGAAGGCGCCGACCACGGCCCTCATGATGGCGGTGAGCCGGTTTTCTGCCGAGCCCTCCGTCGCGGCTGCCTTCTCGATGGCTACCCGGGTCCGGTCCATAAGCTCGTTGAGGTAGAACTGGACCAGGTCGTCCTTGCCCGAGAAGTAGTAGTAGAGCGTGGCACGGGGGACTCCGGAGAGAGCGGCAACGTCGTCGACGCTCACGTCGAAGCCCGAGCCGTCGGGGAATTCATCGGCTGCTTTGAGCAACTTGTTGCTCAGTTCGTATGGAAGCTTCTTCATGGCGTGTTGGTCACGAGTCTATTTCAGACTTCTGTCCAAACAAGGGAACAGACCCCTGTTCACTCACGGGTCAACTCCGAGTCTTATCGGCGGCAGAGTTGGCCCACTGCTCTGCCAGCGCGATTCTCCGCTCGGTCTCTGTGGCCCATTTGGTCTGTTGGACCCGAAAAGGCCCCGTTGCATACCCGAAGACCATGGCCGCCACTCTGCGACGTAGATCAGAGGGGTCGGTCAGAAGATCGAAGTCGGAGATGAGAGATGCCCCATATCGGCTGGCCCTGCGGCGAGCGGCAGATGTCGTCGAAAGAACCGACACGTGCCCCAGCATGCTTGCCAGATCGTTGGCACGTGCACCCCTACCGGCGGTGTCGACGTCGATCAGTCCGACGACCGAGGCGCCCTTCGTCAGTACCTGTGAGGTGTGGAAGTCTCCATGAACCGAGACAGCGGCCTCGTCGTCGACGCCCTGGAAGGTGTCGATGAGAGTGTCGATTCGATCGGTTAGGTCGGGGAGCACCGATTTGAGAAGGCGACTGTGGTCCGTTGCGCGCTCTATCGGACCCGCGACCAGCGACGTCGAGGCGGATGCGGCCGGCAGGCCGTCCAGGAGCGCGACCAATTGCGCTGCTGTGGGGAGACGACTGCTTCCACTTTCGATCGCTTTGCGGAGCGTCTTTCCCGGCATGGCTTGTATCGCCACCAGACCCATCTCCTCGGACCAGCCATAAGAGTGCGGTACCGGTACCTGGCCCGCCATCGAGGTGTGTTTCTCCTGCAGGTCCGCGACCTGGTCGGGACGAACGACCTTCAAAAACACGCGGGCCTGGGGCGAGACCACCTCGATGACAGCCCGCCGTCCCGGTCTGTATGCCCGACGTCTGAGCCGGACAGTCCCGGTGGGCGCCCCGAGCTTTGATAGGAGGCGGCCCACTCTCTCCGGGTCCGCCGCCGGTGCCAGTCCCGGGAGAAACGGATCGTTGGGGTAGCGCCACAATGCGACCTTGGCTTCGCCGGTTTCTACCTGCACTGTCCCTTCCGGAACGCGGATCCCCGAAGCGGCAACCATGGTCACCGTCACCGTCGTCCCGTCGGGCCACCTCACCTGCGTCGCGTACTGCGCCGTCACCGATTTTCCCGGGACATAGCGCACTTGGGTGGTCCGGGCCGAAAGATATTGTCCTCCCGCTTCGGTAAGAACCGCTTCCAGGAGATCGGCAACCTCAGGTCCCAGCAGGAGGCCGAGTGCGGGAACAGCCTGGTCGGTGATCATCTAGCGCCTTCCGCTTTGGAGTTCACTTGTGCATCGTGTTCGGGAAGTCCCAATGGCAACGCATTTGACGTGACGGACAGGTCTGGTGACCTAGTGCCCCGACCGCCAACTTTTGCCGCGTTCAGGACGGCCAGTGACGCCCCTGGCTGTGTCCTCGTCCTCGACGAACGGGCCAGTGCGCCTTCGTCCTGTGTCCTTGTCAGAGGCGCCCCTGCCTCGCCCTGAACATCGACAACGTTACCGGCCAGAGCACCAGATGACTCGGGGTGACGGTGAGTAGGTTGTTTCCACAGGGCGTGGCTGGTTGAGGAAACGATGGTGATTTATTAGGGAATCCTTAACACAGGGGATGTCAGTCTGTTGTGTAGATGAGGATTCGCAAGGAATTGCCAGGACCAGGAAAAGGAGCTTGATGGCTCATTCACGCAGATTCAAGATTGTGACCGGCACAGTGTCTGTCGCCATGGCGTTGGGCGTCGGGACGGCCATCGCCAGCGACGACGGTGCCTCAACCGACGACATTGATCTCGACGAAGTTGTCGGGATACACGAGGTCGCGCCCGCGGTGTTCGCCCCGACCGACTTCGTGTTCAACGCACAGGATTTGGACGGCGACGACTCTCTCGCCTCTCCGTTCGACAGTGTCGATGACTCCGTCGATAGTCAGGACAGCCCGGATTCCCCGGATGACAGTCCTGATGACAGCCCGGAGTCTCCTGATGACAGTCCTGATGACAGCCCGGAGTCTCCTGATGACAGTCCTGATGACACCCCGGATTCTCCGGATGACAGCCCGGATTCTCCGGATGACAGCCCGGATTCGAACGACTCTCCGTAGCCCGATCGCGTCCAGTACCTAGAGAAAGAATCCCCTCTGCTCAGGGGATTCTTTCTTTTGTTCCGATGCGCCGGGCCGACGGCGACGCTGGCTTGCCCGCCCTCTTCCGGGTCGTTTCGGTACGATTGATGTCAGCGAGTAGCCCGCGTGGACTGGGAGTAGCGTCATGGCGGAAGATCCGACGCCCGAGTTTGAGCAACCCGATATCGAGTACCTCCGTGGAAAGATGCACGGCCCCTCGATCTGGAGTCGCATCGGCAGCGGGATTAGAGCAGTAGTCACCCACAGGACCACGTGGACTGTCGTGCTGGCATTGTTGATCATTGCGGCCCTGGCGCTGGGCTACATAGCGTTCACCACCAACCCTTAGTCGCCGACCCTGCTACCTAAGACGCCAAGTCGCATCATTCGCACAGCAAGAAACTTGATGGAGGTCCCTTCTAGTGCAGGAACTTCTCGGGGTGACGCAGGTAGGAGGCGATTGTGTCGAAATACCGCCCGACATGAAACCCGTCCATGAGGGCGTGGTGGGCCTGAACACTGAGCGGCATCTTGATGCTGTCGCCTTCCTGGTGGACTTGCCAGGTGAATCGGGGGACGGAATCGGCCGTTAACGACGGCATGGGATGGGAGAAACTGGTGAATGTCACCCAGGGGATGGCCGTCATGTAGAGCAGGTCATCTCGCTCATTCACAACCGCCACTGTCGGGTTCTTCTTGACCTCGGCGATGCGTTCGGCGACGTGCGTAGCGAACACCGAGAAATCGTCGTTGTAGTCGAGAGTGCAAAAGCTGAACCGATCGTCGTCGACCAGGATCGTTGCCGAAGGGTGGACCCGGTCGTGTTCGACAACAGCGCCGCCTCGTATCCGGAGTCGGAACTCGGGAACCTCGTTTGCTGATCGAGCTATCAGATAGACGAAGGCAGCGGTGAACGACATGCCGGCATCCGCTATTGCAGGGCGAAACGAAGTCAGGTCTACGTCGGCGCAGATGTTGAAATGCGGAAACTGGAAGTCGCGGAACGTTTCGAACTGTTGTTTCCGCGGCCAGGTCTCCGGGTCTACCTCACGCATGTTCACATCAAGATCGTCTGGTCTGATCCTCACCGATGGTCGTTCACACACCTAGGAGTCTGCTGATTAATGCCGTTGCTCAGATCGGCGGCCAGACGCGCCAGTCGCAAGGACGAGGTTTCGCCACTCCTGGTGCGGAATGGTGAAGCCGAGGACACCGCGAGTGGTGATGGCTGGTCGTTCGAGATGAGTGATATGCATTATTCAGCGGGCTCCTAGAGGCGAAGGTCACGTTCGTGAATTGGGGCATTGACTGCGAAGACTGCTGGCCGCGGGTGTGGTCTTCTTCTCCCCGACCGTCTTGCCCGCTAGTGCGGAAACACGATCTCGGCGACCGTCCACAGAATGACAGTCGTGCCGGCCCTCAGGCCGCTCGGGCCTCCGATACCGACTGTTTGAGCATCTCCTCGCGAGTTGCCGGTATCCCACTCAATCCCCGGTTGGTCGGCTTGATCCCGAGAACCTGATGCACCGAGATCGATCCCGCCTCAAACCCGAGGGCAGATACGGCCATGTACAGCCGCCAGACACGGGCACGCCCGACTCCCACCAAGGCCACCGCTTCCTCCCAGGACTCTTCCAGGTTGCCGACCCAGTGCCGGAGGGTCTGTGCGTAGTGCTCTCGCAGCGACTCGACATCGCGCACCTCGAATCCGAGCTCCTGCATCGTCGAGACCACCCGGCCGACCTCCTGAAGCTCGCCGTCGGGGAACACGTAGCGGGTGACGAACGATCTCCTACCCATCGAGGGTGATCCGTGCGGACGTGAGATTGCGTGGTTGAGCAGACGGCCCTGCGGGCTCAGGAGATCCCGCACCTTCTGGAAGTACTCTGAGAGCCGCGCCTTCCCGACATGTTCGAACATCCCAATACTGGAGACGGCGTCAAAGGGTCCGTCGTCCACATCCCGATAGTCCTGGTATCTGACCTCGACCAGGTCTTCCAGACCGGCATCGGCCACGCGGCCCCGGGCCATGACGGCTTGTTCCTCCGACAGCGTGACGCCTACCGCTTCGACCCCATATCGGGCGGCGGCGTGAATCACCATTCCGCCCCACCCGCAGCCGATGTCGAGGAGTCTCATCCCTGGCGAAAGG
Organism: Actinomycetota bacterium; assembly: GCA_034658975.1. GTDB lineage: Bacteria > Actinomycetota > Acidimicrobiia > Spongiisociales > ZC4RG35 > SZUA-217. Next base: position 9,754 of record JAYEGJ010000033.1, on the reverse strand, counting down.
CCAAGCTTGCGGCAGATGAGGTCGTATTTGGAAGTTTGAGCGTCATCGAGTCCTGTGTCGTCACCCTCGAAATAGGCACAGGAGTAGGTCATCGTCTCTCCGAGGAACAGGCAGTAGAAGTCGTTGCCGACGTCGTAGTGATGCGAAACCGCCGTGGCATCGCGCCCCTTCGAGTGCAGGCGCCCCCTGACCCGGGTTTCCTCGGGTGGAAGAGGTAGAGGTCGACCAAGGGCGCCGATCCTCTTCGCGGCCAGCAGCAGGTCGGGCCAGTCTCGGACCGGGAGTCGGTTCGCCACAATCTCCTCACCGGGGTCGACCATGGCGAATGCCGATGAGATCACCTGCATGATGTCCCCCTCGAGGTCGATGTCTCCGGCCACATATGCCCGACCGAGGCCAAGCTCGCCCGGTGACCAGATGACTCTGCGGAGGGCGTCGGGTGTCTTGATTACGAGAGTCGCATCGGACTCCGGTCCGAGGGTGGAGCCGTCCCAGAAACGAATCGGCACGGCGTCGCTGCCCCCAACCAGTGCGCGTACCACTGGCTCCATCGTTTCAGCAACCGTCCCGGGCATCACGCCTCCTCGTTGGGCCGCAAGTGGCCCATCTTACAAATGATTACCGGGTCTCTCCGGCCCTCAACGCCGCTCGCGGCGTCCTCCGCCTTAGCGCACCTACGGGTGCGTCTTCGTTGTGCGTCCTTGCGAGTCGACGCCGATCCCCCGGAGACACCCTGACACCAGTTGTGCGACAGACCACTAGACATTTGAACGTGATGCCTGACCCATGATATTCCGGCAGCGATCAACCCGGAACACCTCGACGGTGTGGGCGGTTGAAGTCCATACGTGAGTGGTAGACGAGCGATCAAGCTGGGAACTCTGGCGGTTGCCCTCGTTCTGGTCCTGGCAGCATGCGGCGGTGCCAGCACCGACGGAGGCGCTTCGACGTCAACGCCTTCGGCTGATCCGACAACCACCGTCCCCGGGTCGGGCCAGTCGTCGACTACCACGCCTAGCGATGGTGGAGATACCTCCGAACTGTCCTTCTCGGTCGCAGACGGTTGGACCGCGGTCGCTCTAGGACCCGGGGTGAAGCCTGCCCTGGCCCTCGACCCCTCTGGCTCTCCCGCCGTGACCTGGTTGTTCGAAGCAATAGGTGAGGGCTTCGTAGCCTTTGCCGAGTCAAGTGACAACTGGACGGTCGAGACCCTCATCGAGGGTTACTTCTACGGTCCGATCGGCCTTGCCTACGACCCCGCCGGGACGCCCAATGTCGTCATCCACGATCACCAGGCCGACAACTTCGACCCCCAACTCGGAGATCTCGTGAGACTCTTCCGTGACGGCTCCGGCTGGACAGCGGATGTCGCGAGCGACGACGGCCACGACGGATGGGACTCGACGGTGGCCATCGGAGATGACGGCGTGATCCACGCCGCCGGCGTCGACCCCGTCCAGTTCGGCAGCTCAGACGGCGTCGAGTATTACGTCAATACCGGTACCGGCTGGGAGGTGTCACAGATAGGGAGCGGCCCGATCCCGTACCAGTACAACGTGGCGCTGGCTGTGGATGGGGCGGGCTCACCCAGCCTCGCCTACTACGACGCCAACGAGGGGGATCTCGTTTTCGGTCACCTCGTGGATGGGTCGTGGAGTCTCGAGCGGGTGGCAGAGGAGGGAGACGTCGGGAAGTACTCGTCACTGGCGTACGACGCCGAAGGCCGGCCCGCACTCACCTTCTTCCGCCAGACCGGGGCCACGGAAGGCGAGGTCGTCTTCGCTGTGAGATCCGACCGCGCATGGACCACGGAGACCGTGGGGTCACTCGGTGCGTTCTCAGAGGACAACGCCCGGCGCAACTCCTCTCTTGCCTTCGACTCTCAGGGCCGCGCCCACGTCGTGTTCTCCGACACCGAGGGCGTCTGGTATTCGATACGAGGGGATGCGGGTTGGGAGACCCAACAGATCGTCGAAGCGGGTCTGACCCTCGGGCAGTTGGTATCCCTGGCGATCGACGGCAGCGACCGTCCTCATATCGCAATCTACGAGGTCACCGAGATCCAGCCCCTCGACGGCGTCGTCGCCTACATCACCACCGACGTTTCTGGGTAGGTCTACCCACGGATTCCGAGCGTGCACACCCACGGAATCCGTGCACAAAACTCCCCAAAACGGTCTAGTGGTCTGTTTCTTTGGGACAAACGCCCTTGACGGGTCTCATCGTGGAAGGTGTAGGTTTGAGTCATATTCCTCCACGACCAAGGAGGCAGGACATGGAACAGGACGTCACTCTGTCGATTCATCTGAAGGAAGATGATTCGATGACGGAGGCAACGGCGACTCTGATCCTGAGAGGCGAGAAGTTCGAGGCAATCGGTACCGCCCGTCGCAACCCGATCGATCCGGTCAAGCCGGTGATCGGGGAGGAGCTAGCGATCGCTCGAGCCCTGAGGATCCTCGAAGACCAGATCACCGCTGCGGCCGAGGACAAGATAGAGCAGTACCTGGTTCACGGCTGATCGCCATCGGGATCGCCCACTGCGCCGGCGCTTGGACCGGCAAATATCCGGGGTTGTTGAGTCACGCCTCTCACCCCCTTGACGGCTGGCGGGCGGAACCCGAAGACCTGACCGCCTATCTCGCCGGAGTGGGATCTATCGGCTGAGCCTGACGTCTTTTCGGCACTGTCTGATCCAACCCGTCGCCCGGCATCTCGGAGAGTTGGAGACCGCCGGTGTCGTCGAGTCAGTGCGTTCCGGCCGTGAAACGCTCTTCTCACTCCGCGGCGATTCACTCACCGAGGCGGCCGGGTGGCTGGAGGCGAGGGCGGATGCCTGGGACCAGACGCTGGATCGGCTGAAGAAACACCTCGAGTAGGACATCTGCTCCACCAGCGACAACGCGGGCACATCTGGTGGGCCAGCGGGGTTAGATGAGGAGAATGACTGGCCCACACCCCATCCCGAGCGACCGAGTGGCTCATGCCCGCTGAGTTGTCTGTTCTCGACTGGTCTCTGCGCTTGATCGTCGCAGCCCTGCTGAGCGGCCTGGTCGGCTTCGAACGGGAAGCCCGGCAGAAAGCCGCGGGCCTGCGAACGCACATGCTGGTGGGGTTGGGCGCTGCCCTCTTCACGCTCGTCGGCGCCTATGCGTTCGAAAGTGACGATCCATCACGCGTGGCTGCGCAGGTTGTCACAGGAATTGGCTTTCTCGGTGCGGGTGCCATCTTCCGCGAAGGGATGACCGTGAGGGGGCTGACGACCGCCGCCGGGCTATGGGCGGTTGCCGCCATCGGCATGACGGCGGGGGCGGGCCTCTTGGGAGGGGCGACGGCTGCAACCTTGATAGCGCTTGGGATTCTCTACGGCCTGGGCCTGATCGAGAACATACTGCGCAACCGGCGTTCCCAAGGGGTCACGCGGCCGTTCGGGGTCCGGTTGTCCGGCCTTGCTGAGCTGTCCGAGGTAGTGACCATGGCGTGCACTCTCGACGAGGAGGCCCGGCAGGTTGGTGTGGATCGAACCGACGGTGAGGACTTCCTGGTCAGTTTCAAATTGCGCGCCGACAGGATCCCCACCGTCGCGTCGGCGCTGTCAGCCTTCGAGTCGGTGATTGAAGCCGTCGAAATGGACCCTGACGAGAGCGATTCCTGAGGGCCGGTTCTGCCCGATGTCGGGAGGCGGCCCCGGGTCGATCAGCGGTCTAGCGCAGGAATGACCAGGCTGAACGTGGACCCGAATCCAAGCCCTTCGCTGTGTGCCGTTAGTTCGCCGTGATGAGCCCTGGCCAGCATCCGAGAGACGTGGAGCCCAATCCCGGTGCCTCCACTGTCGGCGTCGAGGCGGGCGAAGCGGTCGAATACTCGCTCCAAATTCTCAGATGAGATACCGCCGCCGGTGTCGGTGATATCGAGGCGGCATTTCATCTCATCCCTTCGACCCTCGACCGTCACCGAGCCACCCTCCGGAGTGTGTGTGAGGGCATTGCCTATGACGTTGGTGATGATCTGATTGAGGCGGCCGGCATCTCCTTGCACGGGGAGGGAGTCGTGGAGGTGCAATGCGAGTTCTACCTGACTGGCCTGGAAGTGGGGGCCAAATCGGTCGACCACGGTGCGGGCTACGTCTCCGATGTCTAGCTCCTCGAGGTCGAGTTGGAGCGCCCCTTCCTGGGCTCGGGACAGCAGCGAAAGATCCTCTGTCAGCCGCTTCATGCGGTGGGCCTCGTCGGCGACCGTGGAATAGGTGGCGGCGTCGGCCGGCATTACACCGTCGATCAGCCCCTCCATGTAACCCTCGATCGTGGCCAAGGGGTTCCGCAGCTCATGAGCCAGATCGGACACCAGCCGTGCTCTTGCCTCCTCGGTGGCAGCCAGCTCTGCACCAAGGGAGTTGATCGACTTGGTCAGGTCGGCGAGTTCCGCCTCGGCCGGTTCCGGAAGGTGTTCGTCGTAATCCCCGGCAGCCATCCGATGGGTTGCGTTCTGGATGTCGCGCAACCGACCCAGGATCTGTCTGCTGACCCAATAGGCAAGACCCAAGGCCAGCAATATGCCGATAACGGCGGCGACGATCAGTGCAATCGTGAGGGCCTCGTCATAGGCGCGCTGAACCTGGGTCGCCACCTCGCTGCTGCTGTCGCCGGGTCCCCCCGGTCCGCGGCCACCCCCACCTGGACCCTGGAATTGAAACCGACGCTGGGCGAGAGTGGGTGTCAACCAGCGCACTGTGATGAAGGCTGCGGCGACCACGGCCGCGACCACAGCCATGTAGGAGGTGATCAGCCGGCCTCGCAAGGTTGGGCGCCGTCTCATGCAGGCTCCGGTAGGAACCGGTAGCCCACTCCGCGCACCGTGCCGATGTAAGCCGGGTTGGATGCATCATCACCGAGTGCCCGGCGCAGGTTGCGAATATGGACGTCGACCACGCGTTCGTCGCCGAAGTAGTCCCAACCCCACACCGACTCCAGAAGCTGGCGGCGGGAGAAGACTCTCCCGGGTTGCGACGCCATTTCGACCAGAAGGTCGAACTCCAAGGCAGTCAGTTCCGTCCGAGTGCCTTCGACGGTCAGTTGGCGCCGTTCGGGGTCGATGACCAAGCCGGCGAACTCGAGGCTGGAATCGGTTTCTCTTTTCCCTTCACGGATTCGACGCAGAACGGCCTTCACCCGAGCGACCAACTCGCGGGGGCTGAACGGCTTCGTAATGTAATCGTCTGCCCCGACGGTGAGCCCGATGAGCTTATCGGCCTCGTCCGCCCTGGCAGTGAGCATGATCACGTGTACGTCTGAGAAGGTACGGATCTCCTGGAGAGCCTCGAAGCCGTCCAGGCCTGGCATCCGCACGTCGAGAATCACCAGGTCGGGCCGGTGGCTCCTGACGGCCTCCACTGCCGAGCGCCCGTCAGAGGCCTCCGACACTTCATAGCCCTCTGCCTTGAGGTAGGAGCGGACGAGTTCGCGGAGATTGTCCTCATCGTCGACGATGAGTATTCGTTCCGGGGTCGTCATCTTGCCGATGCTAGGAGTTTCCTGGAGATGGCCGGATGGGGCACCAATCATGGTGCCCCATCCAGGCGATACGGGATGAACCGGCTAGGTCAAGGAGAGGAAGGACCGGTGCAGTCACCGGCGTTGGACGCAGGTCCACCCCCGTATCCGGAACCACTCTGTGGCCCGTGTTCGTTGGTGCTGCGGTATTGACCTTCGCTCTTGTTCATCCCGTATTGGGCCGGGCCTTGCGCATCGGCATTGGTTTGAACCTGGGTATGAGTCCGCAATTGCTGTTGGCGTTGGACCGGCTCACCTTCGTAGGTCCCGGGATCGTGCAACTGTGCTCGCGTCTGTGTGCGTGTCTGTTCATAGAGTGGCTCCCCGTCAAGCTCGGACCGGGGACAGTCGGCGCATTGGCCGGGATCTTGGAGTTGGGTCTGATCCTGGTCCTGCACCGCTTCGGCCACGACCTCCGTTGCTGGGGCGGTGTCACTCGCATCGTCGGTATTGATTGCGGCGAGGGCCAGCCCCGCGGGGATCGTGAGCGCTCCGATTACCGCACCCACTATCAAGAGGGACCTTTCGCGCATTGCCGTTCCTTTCAATCGAAGACTTCCGTCATCGAAGCGCGCTCAGATGAAGGAGCGAGGTTCGCTTTTGTGAAGCTTCGATGAAGCTGCGGAAGAGGCCCAGATGTCGAAACGGGTGAGTAGGTCGCCTACTCCTCTTCGGTCGTCGCCTCGCCGGTGGGCTGTTCCGTTGCCCAGTTCTCCTTGGCCGCACTGACCCCTTTGTCTATGGCCTCCCCAAGTTGCCTGGCCGCTTCCTTGGCCGTCTCGAGGGCGCTCATTCGGGTGTCCCGGGTCGCCTCCCAAGCCGCGGCGAGCGAATCACCGGTCTTCTGGAATGCCTCTTCGGCCTCGGTGATCCAACCCTTTTTCTCATCGCTCATGGACTCTCCTTGTGGTCGATCATTCCGTTTTTCCTACTCCAAGGTACGCGAAGAAGTCCTGTCCTTGGAATCAGTCGGGCCGCTTGAGAGCCCAGCGTCCCTCTTCGCCTGGCTCCCGGGCGTGGCCAGTGCCATCCGCCGGCCCAGGACTGACGCGGTGCACGAGAGATCGAATCCCCACGTCAAGGCCATCGACGGACACCCGACAGAGTCAAAATAGGGTCCCGCCAGGCGGCGTTGGACAAGGCATGGACACTCGCGTAACTGGCGTCTTCGAAGGCGGTGGCATCAAAGGCATCGCCCTCACCGGGGCTGCCGCCGCCGCCCTCGACTCGGGATACGAGTTTGGCCAGGTTGTGGGCACATCCGCCGGTGCAATGGTGGCTTCACTTGTGGCTGCCGGTTTCAGTTCGGATGAACTCCGTCGGGTTGTTGCCGACACCGAGTGGCCACGTCTGTTGACCAGTCGCAGCTCCTTCCGAAAGAACCTTTCCATGATCACCCGGCTCGGATTCCACAGCGGATCACGTCTCGGATCCGTCGTTCGGTCGCTACTGCGATCAAAGGGCATTCGAACCTTCAGCGATCTGCCCGTCGGCGCCCTGAAGGTCGTCGCTACGGATCTGAGTCACGGACGCGGGATCGTGTTTCCCGACGATCTGCCGAGGATCGGACATGATCCTTCGGCGTTCTCGGTCGCCCGGGCCGTCCGGATGTCGTCCTCGGTGCCCTTCATGTTCTCTCCCGTCCGCCTCGTCGATCGAGTCACGGGAGAGGAGATGATGATGGCCGACGGCGCAATGGCGGCCCGATTCCCCGTTCAACTGGTCCCCAGGGACCGGTCATCGGTTGGATTCCGGCTTCGACCTCCCGTCGAATCACATACTCACTACGAGATCAAGGGGCCGGTCTCGCTGGCGACGGCGGTCATCGGGGCGGGGATCACCGCACGGGAGGACCTGCCGTTTGCCTGTGGTCCCCTCGAGCGGGTCGTCGAAATCGAGATCGATCACGACTCGATGGACTTCGACGTCGACAGGACCAAGGCCTTGGAGATGTTCGATTTCGGCTACAACGCCGCCCGCAATCAACTGCCCTTTCCAGAAGTCATCGACGAGCACCTGACGTCCTAGGAGTCTGCTGATTAATGCCGTTGCTCAGATCGGCGGCCAGACGCGCCAGTCGCAAGGACGAGGTTTCGCCACTCCTGGTGCGGAATGGTGAAGCCGAGGACACCGCGAGTGGTGATGGCTGGTCGTTCGAGATGAGTGACATGCATTATTCAGCGGGCTCCTAATGGTCTGTTACGCAAACGGGTTCAGACACCACGGTCCTTTGTAGGACAGACCACTAGGAACCAAGCCCCTCAGTCAGGGGCTGATCCCTTGAAGGGTCACATTGGCAGTCATCAGACGACCATCCCTGGTGAAATCGATCGAAGCATCCGCCCCGGGCCGTTGGCTCACAACCGCGGTGAACAGCTGAGCCGGGTCGAACACGCTTTGGCCGTCGACGGCGACGATGCGGTCTCCCACCTGGAGGTCGGCCAGGTCAGCAGCGGAGCCGCGGACAACCTCTCTCACAATTGCTCCACCCTGGCCCGAGACATCGGGGATGGTGGCCACACCGAGCGCAGCGAGTTGTACGTCGCCCCCGGCCACGAGTTGGTCGGCAACGACGATGGCAACATCGATTGAGACGGCGAAGCCGATCCCGTCGTTGCCTCCACCCTGGGTGAAGATGACGTCGTTGATTCCGATGACCTTGCCCGCACCGTTGATGAGAGGACCGCCGGAGTTTCCCGGATTGATGGCGGCATCTGTCTGCACCATTGGAATCCCGTTGATCGCTCGGCCGGTGGCGCTGACGATCCCGGCGGTGACCGTTTGGTTGAGACCAAACGGGCTGCCGAGGGCGATGGCGGTCTCACCCACGTGGGCGGTTGTGCCGTAGCCGAGTGAGGCGACGGGCAGGCCAACTCCGGGAATGCCGATCACCGCAATGTCGGTGAGTTCGTGCCGTCCGATCACCTCGCCTTCCAGAAGCCGTCCGTCGGCCAGGCGTACGTTGACCTGGTTCACACCGTCGACAACGTGGGCGGCAGTGAGGATCAAGCCTTCGGAGTCGTAGATCACGCCCGAGCCGAGGCCGCCTTCTGACTCGAGCTGAACGACGGCAGGAGAAACCATCGCCGCCGCAGCGGCGATATCCGCAGGTGCAAGCGAGGTCGCCGCCGGCGGGGTCACCGGTGCCGGGTTGCTTGCCGCGGGAGAGCCCAGCAGCAGACCGATCAAGACGCCAAAGGTGAGGAGCAAGGCTCCCGCGGTGAGAAGAATCCCGGCGTTGGACCGTTTCTCACGGTGGCGACCGGGGAGAGCCTGAGGAGTGTCGGGCTCGGTGACGGGTGACTGAAAGGCTGAAACGGGCATTGGTCTACGGAGACGCCGGCTGGGCTGCGACGAGGCTCCGGCTCGTCGTTCGGATGTCTGAATCTGCTCCGAAGACCACACCTTCGGGTATCTCCGTCCAGTCTTCATCGGTGATCGGTTCGGAGGCGACGACGACCGCCTTGTAGCTGGCGTCGGCATCAGGACAGTGTGAGGTCCCACACACGGAGCAGTCATTGATGCCCCGTCGGAACGTCCAGTACAACGAGTTACCCCACCGGGTGGCGACCAGGTTCAGGCCGTCGCTGATGAGGAAGTTGAGTTTCGGGGGCTCAACCGCGCCGACCTCGAGAGATATGCGCACCAATTCGGTCACGCTGTCGCCCATGAGTGCGACGACAGCTTCGAGATCCTCGGCGGGGTAGTCGGGACTCAGTCCGTATTCCTTCATCCTGTTGAGTATCCACAGGAAGGCCAGCTCCGAGTCGGTCCCGCCGAAGGGTGGGCCGTAGTAGCCGATGTCCAGACGGGTGGCGACGTGGCTGAAGTCAGGGATGGTCCCGTTGTGGGCGAACGCCCACGGTCCATGGGCAAACGGATGGGTGTTGTCCATGGTCACGTTGCCCACCGTCGCCCGCCGGACGTGTGCGATGACCGCCGTGCTCGAGACCGCAGACGCCACCTCGACAAAATGCCTGTCGGCAAAGGCCGGGTCGGTATTCCGGCTGATCAGAGGTGTCGCCGTCTGCCACTCGGCGATGCCCCAACCGTCTGCGTTGCGCACTCCGCGGCGATCGCGGTCGCTTTGAACTTGAAGAGCGTTCTGCGCTTCCACGAGGCTGCACTCGAGCCGGGTCGGCTCGGTGGCGAGAGATCCGTATAGACGGCACATCAGACAGCGCAGGGAGTGCCACGAAGTGTGG
>JAYEGJ010000032.1:0-14539 GCA_034658975.1 Actinomycetota bacterium | reverse complement strand
GCAGAGCAGATCGACACCAAACTCGCCGAGTTGGGGCGAGCCATCACGGAGGACTACGCGGGTCGGGACCTGCTGATGGTTGGGATCCTCAAATGCGGGTTTACTACGCGTGACGCGTAACTAACCCGCACAGAACGGTCTGGTCTTGCAGGCCTGAGGGGCGTGCTTGATCTCGAGCATGTCCCAGTACACGTCGATCGCCTTGTCCGCCTGAGCCTCGTCCGTGGGCTGAGATGCGATGTCCCATCCGGTGGGTCGGGGCGAAGCTATCAGAACGATGTCCACTGGTGTCGGCGAAGGCCCGTTTAGCTCAGAACCCGACTCACCTCGGCGGTCAGATCGTCGATGTCCGTGCCTGACTCCTCTGCCAACACCCGCCGGATCCCGGGCGACAGGGACTCCAGCACCGAAGCCATCTTTCGCAAGACCGAGCGTTGGGCCTTCATCCGGGCCGCCTCCTCGGCAGGGGTGACCAGGTCGTCGATGATGGATCCCTCGGCACGAGACGCCACCAGTGGGTCGGGCAGCCCGCGTACCCACACCAGGGTCCGCCGGCCGGGGCCGCGGCCATCGGTTATTGGCTCCACCGCCACAACCTCGTCGGAGCGCACGTAGGCGCCATAACCCAGTGCAACCAACTGACCGGTCTGTACGCGCATCACTTCCTCCTCGTGGGGTCGACAGTACCGGCAGACTCGGAACGTATGCTCCGCGGTGTACGTTTTCGCGGTATGGGAAGGCTTTCCCCAGGGCTCGACTCGAGGTTCTTGATAGAGGACTACGAGCCGGCCTACGCCCGTACATGGCGGGAGGGCGGCTTCGACGCCAAGGTCGAGACGGCGCTGGACGAGCTGGCCGACTGCAAGGCGTGTCCTCGGGATTGTGGTGTCAACCGACTTCTCGACGAAAGAGGCGTGTGCCACACCGGCCGTTGGCCCTACGTCGCCACCGCCTTCTCCCACTTCGGCGAGGAGGACTGTCTTCGGGGGTGGAATGGCTCAGGAACCATCTTCTTCTCCTACTGCAACCTCAAGTGTGTGTTCTGTCAGAACTGGGACATCTCCACCCAGGATGCCGGACAGGAACTCAACGCCGAACAGATCGCCGAGTTGATGCTTCGGCTCCAAGACCAGGGCTGTCACAACATCAACTTCGTGACCCCGGAGCACGTGGCTCCAAACCTCGTCGAGGCAATAGCGGTTGCCGTGCCGCTCGGGTTGAAGGTTCCGATCGTCTACAACACCTCGGGGTACGACGCGATCGCATCACTCGAGCTCATGGACGGGCTGGTTGACATCTACATGCCGGACTTCAAGTTCTGGGAACCGGACACTTCCCGACGTTTGGCACGAGCCAAGGATTACCCGGAGAGGACTCGAGCCGCGATCACCGAGATGCACCGGCAGGTGGGTGTCCTCGAGTTCGGTCCCGATGGGTTGGCTCGACGTGGGGTGCTGGTGCGCCACCTGGTCATGCCCGGGCTCGTCGACGAGTCCGCAGCGATCTTCCGTTGGCTCCACGACGAGGTTTCGCCCGACACCTACGTCAACATCATGGGCCAGTACCGGCCGGAGCATCGGGTGCCTGGTTCCCAGCGTTACGCAGACATCGACCGGCGTCCTCATGAAACGGAGATGTCGGCGGTGTACCAGGCAGCGCGGGACGCCGGGCTGTGGCGCTTCGATGAGAGACGGCGATGAGCGACCGCACCGCCCCTCTGGCGCCTCCGGAGTCGATCGTGCCCACCAGGTATTGGCACCGATTGGAAGACGGGCGCATCCAGTGCGATATGTGCCCGCGGTTCTGCAAGCTGAGGGATCACCAGCGAGGTCTTTGCTTCGTGCGCGCGCGTCAGGACGACATGATCGTGCTCACGACATACGGGCGGGCCAGCGGCTTCTGTGTCGACCCGATCGAGAAGAAGCCACTGAACCACTTCCTTTCCGGGTCTTCTGTCCTGTCGTTTGGGACTGCCGGATGCAACCTGGCCTGTCGCTTCTGCCAGAACTGGGACATCTCGAAGTCACGCGAGTACGACACCCTGGCGGACCAAGCTTCCCCGGAGACGATCGCCCGGCGGGCCGCGGAGCTCGGCTGCAAGAGCGTGGCGTTCACCTACAACGACCCGGTCATCTTCCACGAGTTCGCCATCGACGTGGCGGCAGCATGCGCTGCTATCGGCATCAAGGCCGTGGCGGTGACCGCCGGCTACGTCACGGCCGAGCCCCGGGCCGAGTTCTACTCACACATGGACGCGGCGAACGTCGACCTGAAGGGGTTCACCGAAGAGTTCTACCGCAGAGTGTGTGGTGGCCACCTCGACCCCGTGCTCGAAACGCTCGAGTACGTTCACAACGAAACCGACGTCTGGCTCGAGGTGACAACGCTGCTGATCCCCGGGCTCAACGACACACCGGAAGAGGTCGGCCGCCTGACCACCTGGCTGATTGACCGTCTGGGACCCGATGTGCCCTTGCACTTCTCGGCGTTCCACCCCGACTACAAGATGCTGGATCGGCCTCCCACTCCGCCCGAGACGCTCACCATGGCCCGCCGCATCGCGCTGAGCAACGGGCTCAGGCATGTCTACACCGGCAATGTGCACGACCCGGAGGGCCAAGCCACCTACTGCCACGACTGCGGGACCGAGGTCATCGAGCGTGACTGGTACCGGCTGGGTCGCTGGGGCCTGGACGAGTCGGGACGATGTCTCCAGTGCGGGACCCGCTGTGCCGGTGTGTTCGACCCCGACGGACCCGGCACCTGGGGAGCGCGTCGTCTACCGGTTCGTCTCGCTGGCTGACGAACTCTCTTGGCGTGATCAGGCGGCGGTGAACACCATCCCGTAGAACTCGTCGTATTCGCTCTTCCGCACCACCTTGACCTCACCCTCGACGGCCATGCCGATAGCGGGCTCGTCGACCTCGAGTTGGCCGGTGATTCGCATCCCATTCTCCAGTTCGACGATGCCCAACCCCAGTGTCTCAACCTCATACTCGGCGGGGAGGTTGTAGACCCTGGTGAAGGTCAACAGGCTGCCCTTCTTCGGCAGCGGCACGAGGTCGAACTCGAAGAAGTCGTTCTCCCGGCACTCCTTGCAAACCATGCGGAATGGGTAGTGCAGATGACCGCACTTGCGGCATTTGTAGGCGTAGATATCCCGGGCCATCAGTCCTCCCTCACAAAGGTCAAGCAGACAACGTTGTTGCCGAATCCGCCGAAGTTGCATGTGAACCCGGTTCGGGCTCCATCAACCTGCCGGTCACCGGCTTCGCCGCGCAGTTGGGTCACGATCTCGTGAGCCTGCGCCACCCCGGTGGCGCCGACCGGATGTCCCTTGCCTTTCAACCCACCCGACGGGTTGATCGGCAACGATCCGTCGAGGGCCGTCTCACCCTTCTCCAGAGCAATGTGTCCCTCGCCTTTCGGGAAGAAACCGACCTCTTCGCTCTCAACGATCTCGAGGATGGTGAAGGCATCGTGGAGTTCGGCAACGTCCACATCCTGAGGGGTCAAGCCTGCCATCTCAAACGACTGGGCGGCCGCCCGGCGCACCGCCAGAAGGTCGGTGGGCTCCTCCCTCTCCTGGACAGCATGGGTGTCGGTGGCCTGGCCCACTCCGGCAAGGCGGATGAGCGGCCGGTCGATGGTCCTGGCCACCTCTTCGGACACCAACAGCACGGCAGCCCCGCCGTCGGAGACCGGGCAGGCGTCGAAGAACCGCAGCGGCTCGGCGACGTAGGGGTTGTTGGTCATCGCCTCGGGCGAATCGAGGATTCCCTCGATCGTGATCGGTTGATGGAGGTGGGCGAAGTCGTTCAGCATGGCGTTGTTCTGGTTCTTCACCGCCACCATGGCGAGATGCCGCTCCGTCACCCCGTACTTCTCCATGTAGAGACGGGTGAACATCGCCGCATGAGCGGGCAGCGTCACCCCGTAGACGTATTCAGCCAGGGGATGAGTGAGTGAGGCAATGAAGTCGGTTGCCTCGAGGTTGTTGACCTCGCGCATCCGCTCGACTCCAGCCACCAACACCACGTCGTGGAGGCCAGATGCCACCACGGCGAACCCCGCCTTGATGGCCGAGGCTCCCGACGCCGGACCGTTCTCCACGACCGCTGCCCCTGCGGGTGTCAGGCTGAGGCTGTCCACCACCGCACTGGCCAGGGCGGTCTGGTGGTTGACCCGGGCGCTGCCCATGTTGGCGACGTAGAGATGGTCGATGTCGGTGATCCCGGCGTCCGACAGTGCCATCATCGAGGCGTAGGCCGCGATCTCGGACAACGGATACTCAAGACGGGTGAACGTGGTTATGCCGATTCCGGCCACGTAGACGTCACGCATTTTCAGCCTCCTTCCCCAGCGCCGTGCGCTGTGCGATGAGGGCCGTTGCCGTTGAGTCATACAGCGACCGGGTGGCCGCCAGCAGGTCCTCAGGTGGTGTCGGCGGGTCGGACGGAGCCAGAATCGCCGCCTCGGCTTGGGCCAGGATCTCCGGGGGGACGGGACGGCGGCCGACCAAGAGCTTGGACCGGGCCCTGTTGAACAGGTCTCTGGTCAATGCATAGGAGGGCACCCCTCCCAGCTCGTGTGGTGTCTCGAATCGCTTCTCGAGCTGGTATTCGATCATCCAGCGACGGAACCCGATCGGCGACTCGGCAACTATCAGAACCGCGTCATGACCCAGCGTGTCGATGTGGTACTCCATCTTGGCGGCGAAGGCGTGGGCGCCGACCCGGAGACCGCGTCGCAGGGCGATGGTGTGCAGCGACATGCCCAATTTTGGAGTCACCTGACGGCCATTGACGACGGCGGCAAGCTCTCCTTCGATCTGAACCACCAGTACGTACTCATCCTGCATCCGGTGCCGATACCAGGCGAGCAGTTCGGCGTAGACCCTGGCGGCGACCACGTCGTAGAAGTCGCGCTCCACATGGAGGAGAGGTTCGATGTGCATCAGGACGTCAGGCACTTCGTCTCTCTCGATCTGACGAATCACCATCGTCTCGCCGCTGGCCAGCTGCATGTACTTGGGCTGGAACGGCTCCATTGGGTTGTCTATGGGACGGAGAATCTTCTCCAGGTCAACAGCCATTGCGTTTCATCTCCTTCTCTCCTTGGTTTCATCGATGAGCATGAGCGCCACCTTCTCGGCGGTGATGGGCATGGACGTGATGCGGACCCCGAGGGCGTCTTTGACGGCGTTGGCGACGATTGGGGCCGCCGGAATCATGGTGTGCTCACCGACTCCTCTCGCTCCGAAGGGGCCATCGGGCTGGGGCACCTCGACGATGATGGGGATCATCTCGTCGGGGATGTCGTGGGCGGTGGGGATCTTGTAGTCGGTGAAGTTGGGGTTGAGTAGTCGGCCTTTCTCGTCGAAGCGCATGTCCTCATAGAGCACCGTGGCCAGTCCCTGGACCACGCCCCCGGTGATCTGACCTTCGACGAGGCTGGGGTTGATCGCCTTGCCAACGTCGACGGCGAGGGCGACCTTCTTGACGTCGATCCGGCCGGTCTCCCGGTCGACCTCGAGAACCACGCCGGCGGCGCCAACGGTGTAGTGAACGTTGGGGTGGCCACCCTGACTGGTTTCGGGGTCGCTGCTGTTGGTGATGAAGTCGGGCATGAACTTGCCGGAACCGACGATGGGTCCGCCCTTGTAGGTGCCGTCGACGTCCTGGATCCCGGCGATTACGAAGTCCTTGAGGGGCAGTTCGAAATCGGGGTCGGTGCTGGAACGGACCGCTTCGTCTTCGAGGTACAGGGAGTCCTCCTCGAACCCGTGCACCTGGTGAACCACCTCGAAGATCTTCTCCCGAGCTTCGACCGCAGCGGCATGGACGGCATTGCCACAACTCCAGGTGACGTGTGAGGCCACCGTCTGCCACTCGTAGGGATTGCGGTCGGTGTCGGGCGTTTCGACGCGGATCTTGGTTGGTGGCACCGCCAGGATTTCGGCAGCGATCTGGGCCATGACGGTGAGGTATCCCTGCCCGAGTTCCATGCCAGAAACCATGATGTTGATGCTTCCGTCCTCGTTGAACTTGAGGAACGACGACGACGAAGGGTTGGGGGGCATGGCCGGGGCCTTCCAGAACACTGCAAAACCCTTGCCGATCGCCTTTGTGGGATCGTCGGACGTCTCGGTCTTGTCCCATTCGATGGCTTCTGCGGCCCGGTCGATGGCCTCGACGAGTCCTGACGGGTTCATCTCGGCTCCATAGGCGAGGGTGTCACCTTCAGTGATGGCGTTCTTGCGACGGAACTCGACGGGATCCATGCCTATGGCCTCGGCAATCCGATCGACGTGTGACTCCAAGCCGAACATGAACTCGGAGTAACCGAAACCCCGGTAGGGGCCCCCTGGAGGCAGGTTGGTGTAGATGCACTTGGAGTCGATCGACACGTTGGGGATGCGGTAGGGGCCGGTGGCCGACAACCCGGCGGCGTTGACCACGTTCGCCCCGTATTCGACGTAGGCGCCGGCGTCCCAGTTGAGAATGTGCTCGAGGGCGGTGATGGTGCCGTCCTTCTTGACGCCCATCTTGATGTGAGCCACGACTCCCTGACGCTGGTAGGTGTTGTAGAACTCCTGCTCGCGGGTGAAGCGGATCTTGACGGGATGGCCTTTCACCGCCGTTGCCAGGGCCGCTCCCATGATCTCCATCGAAACGCCGGCCTTGCCGCCGAACCCGCCGCCCACATACGGGGTGATGACCCGGATGTCCTTGTGTGACAGGCCAAGAGGCGCCAGGGCTTCGGCGAACAGGTGACGCTGGGTGTAGGGAGACTGGGACGCCGACCACAAGGTGAGGCGTCCGGAATGGTCGTAGAGACCGACGATCACATGCGGCTCAATGGCGCAGTGGGCATATCTCGGCACCGTGTAGTCGCCTTCGAGCACGAGGTCGGCTTCGGCGAATCCGGCCTCTACATCGCCCTTGCGGGTCTTGCGCCAGTGAGCGATGTTGGTGTTCTTCTCGGGGAAGAACCAGGGGACCCGGCTGTAATCGGCCAGGTCGGGGTGGATCAGTTCGGCGTCGGTGTCTAGGGCTTCCATCGGATCCAAGATGGAAGGCAGCTCCTCGTATGTGACGTTGACGAGCTCGGCGGCCCGCTTGGCCACTCTTGGGTCGCGGGCAATGACCGCGGCGACCTGTTCACCGACGAAACGAACCCGATCCTGGGCGAACACGCAGCGATCCTTCATGTAAAGGCCAAACTCGAACGGGAAGTCTTCTCCGGTGACGACCTTGGCGACACCTGGCATCGCCGCGGCGGCGGCCGTGTCGATGTTCTTGATCAGGGCGTTTGCGTGGGGGCTCTCGACGATCTCGGCGTACATGAGGTCGGGGCCGAAGTCGAGGTCGTCGACGTAGCGGGCAGCGCCGGACACCTTCTCGATCCCGTCGATCCTCACGGCCGGCTTGCCGACAAACCTGAGATCTTGGGTGTACCCCGCCTCGAACGGCCTGAGAGTGGTCATCGGTCTGGCTCCTCGGCAGTGTCGGCTGCCGCCAGGACGGCATCGATGATCGGCTCATATCCCGTGCAGCGGCAGAGGTTGCCGCTGATGGCGGTCTGGACATCTCCCCGAGTCGGTTGGGGCTCTTCTTCGAGGAGCTCGGCGGCCGCCAGCACGATGCCGGGGGCGCAGAAGCCGCACTGAAATGAGTTGAGATCGATCAGGGTCTGCTGGAGTCGGGTAAGTCCCTCGTCGCTGAGACCCTCGACCGTGGTGATCTCCTGGCCGTCGGTCTCCACGGAGAGCACCAGACAGCTCCGAACGCTGTGGCCATCGAGCAGGACGGTGCAACTGCCACAGTCTCCACGCTCACATCCGACCTTGGGGCTCTTCACGCCAACGGAGGAGCGGAGGGTTTCCAGGAGTACGTCGGCGGGTTGAACCGAGAGGGTGAACGGTTCGCCATTGACTGTGACAGTGATGTCCATCTCCATCCTTCCTACATCAGCCTGGTTCCATAGGGAGGTCCGTTGCCTTCCAACCTGGCCAAGGCAGCCTTCAGGCCTCTGTTCAGCATCACTTCGCACATGCGCAGCCGGTATTCCCTGGTTGAGCGGATGTCGGTGATGGGTGAGACCTCCTCCGAGACCAGAACGGTCGCCCCGGCGAGCAGTTGTTCGTCGAGAGTTCTCCCGTCGAGGAGCGCCTCGATGCGCTGCGCTCGCAGCGGAGTGGGTGCGACTGCGCCGAAGGCGACCCGGTAGTGATTCTCCGGCGTGATGACGATGGCCACGCTCGCTTGGGCCAGGTCTTCTCCCCGGTAGCGGCTGAGTCGGGGATAGGCGGCCCCGTGACGGCCCTCGGGTATGGGCACGATCACTTTGGTGACGATCTCACCGCGGTCGAGGGCGGTCTGTCGTGGCCCGCGAAACCACGTATCGATCGGAATCTGGCGGAACCCGCTTTCACCAACGATCTCGACGATTGCCTCGTATGCGAGAAGGACGGGTCCCGCATCGCAGGAAGGCACGGCGGAACAGATATTGCCGACCAGGGTTGCCCGGTTGCGGATCCCCGTTGACCCGACAGTGCCCGCCATCTCGGTGATCAGCGGCAGTCGGGTGGCGATCAGATCGGAGCGGAGGAGATCGGTGAACGTCACCAGAGAGCCGATTGAGACGACATCTCCCTCGTGGTCGATCCGGTCGAGGCCCTCGATCCTCTTGATGTCCACCACGAGGTCCGGGGCGATCATCTCGTCGCGGAGCCAGGGCACCAGATCGGTGCCACCGGCCAGCACCCGGACGTTGCCGGAGTGCTTGGCGAGGATCTCCACCGCCTCCTCCAGGGTCGCCGGGCGCAGGTAGTCGAACTCGTGGGCGATCGTCATCGGATGGTCCTCCCGGCGAGGGCTTTGACGGCGTCGACGAAACACTCGATCGGTGCCTCGACCAGTCCGGCACCAACCATGCCGACTCCAGGCTCTTTTCCCGCCACACCCGTGTTGATCTGGGGTTTTACCCCGGTGCGGACCACCAGCATCGCGTCGATCCCCGTCGGGGTGCCCCGGGACTCGAGAATGGGGATCTGGAATGCGGGGTGCTCGGCCATGGTGATCTCATACATGGCCAGGGTCCGCTGCACGGCACCGGCAGCGGAACCGCCCACAAATCCGACGATGGCCGGAGCAGCGGCCATGGCAAACCCACCGAGACCAATGGTCTCGGTAATCGCCGAATCCCCGATGTCGGGGTTGGCGTCGGCAGCGGTGAATGAACCGAGGAAGAGCCCGTCGACAATGGGAGCAGGAGCGGTGAACCACTCATCACCGGTCCCCGAGAGACGGATGCCGAATTCCGTTCCATTGCGAGCCATCGCGGTGACCAGGCTCGAGTTGGGGACCCCCGATGCGGCATCGGTGGTCAGCTTGCCGACCGCCATCACCACGTTGAGCATGAAGTGATCGTTGGAGTCGATGAACCCGTACACCGCAGATCGGTCGGTCGCCGGGGCGGCGTCGCTGTCGACCAGGGCGGCTCCGAGGGCCCGAAGCAGCAGCGATGTCCCCGCCCGGTTCCGGTTATGCCCGTCGTCACCCATCTGAAGGGCCTGGGCGATGAGCGAGCGCAGATCCACCGGTCCTGTCCGTTGCAGGGCATCGTCCAGCACCGGGCCGAGCACCCTTTCCATCCATCTGAGCCGTTCGATGACCTCGGGGGCGTATGCCCCATAACGGAGAACCTTGCCCAGTCCCTCGTTGAGAGTGGAGTAGGCCGTGCGGTGCGGTTCGGGATCCTCGACAACCAGGACCGGCATCGAGGGACTGATGACGCCGGCCATCGGTCCTGCCGCCTGATGGTGGTGGCATGGAGAAAGCTGGATCTCGCCGGCTGCGAGACGGGCGGCTGCCTCTTCTGGCGTCCCAGCCAGGGCTTCGTAGACCATGGCGCCGATGAGAGCTCCCCTCATCGGTCCGCTGGCGCTCTCCCAGTCGAGAGGTGGCCCGGCATGGAGGAATGTGGCGTCGTCCAGACCTGGCACGACCTCACCGGCGCGGGCCACACCCACGAGATGGGGACGGCACTCGAGCATCCGGGATATGGCGATTTCGTTGGCCTCGGCTACTGCGGGCGCTGCGGCCAGCGTCGCCAGCGCTGTCTCGGTGCCTGGCGGCGGCGGCTTCCAGTCGGTTCGGCGCACTTGAACGCTTTGCGCCTCGAGCGCTTCAGTGAGCACCTCGACTCCGGCGGTGACGACGACTGGTTCGTTGTCGAGCAGATGTCTCATCTCACTCATGGCGGCCATCTTCGGTCAGTGACACCGCGTGGCGGGCGGCTGCGGCGTTGGAGAGCCAGACGGAAGCCCCCGCTTCGTTGAGGAGCCGGGCCTGACGCTCGCGGTCTTGGGGATCATCTGTCGTTCCGCAAAGCGAAACCACTACGGCGGGCCCCTCCGCTCTGGCGATGTCGATCACAGGCGCCAGCTCGGAGGCCGGGTCCGGGTGGGCACCGTGGCCCAGGACGACGTCGAGGAGGATCACCCCAGCCGCGGGGTCGAACGCGGCTTCTTCGAGGTGTTGCAACCTCAGACGCTGGTCGATCATCGGATGGGCCCGCCCCAGCGTGTATCGGTCACTTCCGAAGTCGACAAGGGTGTGCCCGCCTGCGTGCTCGTCGTGCCCGATCATGCCGAGCCCGGAGGCAATGACGGCTGCCTCACTGCGGAGGCTGCCCCCGGAGAACAGCCCTCTCAGATACCCGGGGCGATGGTCCCCGGCGACGGCCGGCCAGGAGGCGTAGACCGGTGGCGGCTTGCCTGCCAGATCGAGGGTTTGGCCCACCGCTCCCTCCAGAGTCACGCCCTCCTCACCGAGAAACGCAAGCACGGTGGGAGTAGAGCAGTCGGCAGCCGCGGCCTCGACCTTGGCCGCAACCTCCGGGGAAGGCGGCTTCGAGACGACGATCAGCACTTCGGTACTCGGATCGGCATCCAACGCCTCCAGGCCCCGCAAGGTCGACGATCCGCCCACCTCGACGGAAAGATCACGACTTCCGGTGCCCAGTGCGTTGCGAACTCCGACTCCGGCAGCATCGAGCAGGCAGCACAGTTGCTGGATGCCGGTGCCGGCCGCGCCGACGATGCCGACAGGGCCGGGTTGGGTGACATTGGCGAAGCCGAGGCCGACCCCGTTGACGATGGCAGTTCCGCAGTCTGGTCCCATGACCAGCAGACCGAGCCGTTCGGCCTCCTTCTTGAGGACCACTTCCTGTTCGACCGGCATGTTGTCGCTGAACACCATCACGCTGAGGTCGTGCCGCAGGGCGTCCATTGCCTCGACGAAGGCGTGCTCGCCGGGGACCGAGATCAATGCCAGGTTGGCTCCCGCTGCCACAGAGCCGATGACATGTGCAGGCGGGGCAGCGAATACTCCGGCGCCGGGTTCGGTCCTCGCTGCCAACGTCGATTCGAGGACCTGGATGGCGGCGGCGGCTGCCTTCTCATCGACTGCCCGTATCGCCACCAAGAGATCATTGGGTCCGGCGTGGCCGATCGACCCCGGGTCGAAGCCCATGTCCATCGCCAGCTCACGGTTCAGGTCGGTTCCCATGGCCACCAAAGCGTCTTCAACGTCAGGAACGAGCTGCAACGCTTGGCTCGCCTGCATGAGACGCACCGAGTCGTAGTAAGCACCGGGCCGAATCTCGACGCTGTCGATCACACATTGACTCCTTTCGCCAGCGACTGTGCGGCGAGGAGGACGCCGCAGGCCGTTGCGGTCCCCGATGTGGCTCCCATGGCCGCGACCTCGGTAACGGCGGTCTCCAGATCACCTCGGCCGGTCAGTGCTCGCAGGAGGCTGGCGACCGGGCCGGCCACCTCGCCGGCGGTCGCATGACGTAGAAGAGATGCCGACAGGCTGGTGGTGTGGAGAGGGGCATCGAGGAGGATGATTGGTGCGATCGAGTCGAGAAGGGCCTTGGCGCTGGATGCGCCCAGGGCGGGTCCCAACAGCCGCAGGCCTGCCAGGACTCCAACCAGGACGTCGTCGCCTTCCGGGGTCAATCCCTCGCCACGGCCGAGGAGGGGTCGCATGGCCCTTTGAATCGTCACCGGATCACTGCTCCCCAATGCCGGGGCCAGCGCGTCGTAACTTTCGCATCCAAGAAGGGTGTGGGCCGTCTCTGCTGTCGCCTCGAGCACATGGGGCGTGACCGGGCTCAAGGACGGTCGGGAGTCCCACCATCGGATGACCTTGATACGAACGGCGCCGGTGTCGATCTGTCCCTCGCCCACAACACATCGGTCTCCCTCATGCGGCAGCCTTCGCGATGGACGCGAGAGGGTCACTCCGTTGGGAAGCCGGGTCGAGCTTGGCCCTGACAGGACCAGGATGTGGCCGCCAACCTGGACCCAGGAGAGCTCCGACGACTCGCCGAGGCACACCCCGGTCTCCGGAGGGCCCTCCAGCCGGGTGGAGATTCCAAGGCTTGCCGCCGCTGTGACGTTTCGGGTCATAAACCCGTTGGTGGACTTCGGTCTGAGACGCATCTTCGGACCTCAGCCCAGATCGACAATCGCCGCTACCGGCCCACCACCGGAAGGTCCCTGGTGGATTGCCGCCACCGACACGAAGACGGCGGGGTCATCGACCGCCGCTGCCACAACTCCACCGACGGCGCCCTTGATGTGGCGGTGGTGGTGCACATCGGAGTCGTCGAGTGCCACCTGCCGACGGCCGCGCAACCTGGCGGTTGGATCGGCCTCACACTTGACGAACACGTTGACCAGTCGGTTGTCGAGGTCCTCGGCTCTCGCCCGCCCGGGGAGGTCCAAACCCGCCGAACGGATCGCCTCATAGACACCTTCGAAGTCGAGGGCATCGTCCATGACGCTGTGGCCGATCCGGTAGCGGCCGCCGGCGCCGCGCACATTTCCAACTACCACGGTCTGCGCCTGGTCCAGCTCGACACCCGACGAGCAGGAAGCCACCGAGGAGTAGAGGGAGAGATCATGACCGATCTGGGCTTCCGAGGGAACGTCGTCTATCTCTCCCAGCGCGAGTGCGACGCCCAGCCCCGCTGTCCCATTGGAGATGTTCATTGACTCGAGAGTGTCCTCCGTTGCGACCGTGTGCCCCCGTGACTTGGCGTCATTCATCGTTTCGATCGTCAGCAGTGGGGTCTTGGTCTGCACGTAGTGCACGTCGGCGGGGTCTTCGATGCCTGCCGCATCCATCGCCTTCTTCACCCCGGCGGCGACCTTTTCCACCATTGCCGGACGACCAATGTCCTCGGGGAGGATCACGTCGCTCATCGCATACCCGACGGCGAGTCGGGGCTCGTCGGATGGGTTGGGGTCGTCAGCCACGCGGGCGAAGACCGTTGCGTGCGGGGTGAGGATGCCGTCGGTCCCACCCGACCAGACCATGGGGATCTCCTTGACCTCGTCGAGGGGGCGGGTCCCGAGATCCATCAGGACATCGCGAAACGCCCGATCGGCGAGGATTCGCGTGTAGTCGTTGACGCCACCGTTCCCTTCGGTCTTGCCCACTACGGCGATCACCTCATCGGCGGCGAATACGCCTTCCTCGATGAGCGACCTCAACCCGGACGCATCGGTGACGCTCTCCAGAACGACCTTGCGAACCTCGATAGACATATCGGTTCTCCTGAAACATGACGGCCGCCATCCCACGACCGTCGGAATGGACGTGGTACCCATCCATAGTCGGCTATTGGCCCGTTGTGGCAATAGGGACCAACGGCCCCTCTACGTCGGCGGAGTTACCAGTCTCTAGGCCTGGTTTTTCGAATCTCGTGGGGACCTAAGTCTGTGCTTCGGCCCCGATCGCCTCTGCCAACTCGAGAGCAAAAGGTAGGACCTCGTCCAGGGTCTCTCCCCGGTCGTCGGCCTCGACCAACTCCATGGCCTCGGCGTGAAGCTCCCAGTAGTAGGGCGATGGCAGGGTGATCTTCCCGTCGGAGATCACCCGGTCGACGACCCCGGTGAGGCGGGCCGCTTCGGGGAGATGACCCGCATCAATCGGAGGAAGTGCCAGTCGGTCGAGACTCACCGCCACGCCCAGGTTGTTATCGAGCTTTTGCCAGATTCGCATCGACTCGCCGTAGTAGCGGGCCGCCGCGGTCCTGTCTCCGGCATTCCGCCGTATGTCACCGAGGAAGCCAAGGGCGGTGGAGCGTTTTCGGGCTTCGAGATCCGGCATTTCGACGTCATCGACGGGTTGAGTCGGATCACCGGCAGCCCGGAAGCTGTGCTGGCGACAGCGTCATGAGACGGCTCGGAGCGGGCTCCTAGCGCCCATTGGGTTGACCGTCGCTCTGATAGTGGCCGGTGGGCACGATTCGAGCCAGCAGCCTCTCTTCCTCGACTGGAATCCGCTCCACTTTCTTAGACAACCCCCTGGAATCTGTCAGGGGGTGTCTGTACGGTAGAACACATGTTCGATTTGGAGTTGGCACCGCGGTTTTCCGACCAGGAGTTGGAGCAGCTCACTGTCTCAGAGTTCGCCGCCTGGGATGGTGTCGAACCGGATCGTCACCTGGTCCCGGC
>JAYEGJ010000031.1:0-14560 GCA_034658975.1 Actinomycetota bacterium | reverse complement strand
GGATTGGCCGACATTCGTTCTGCACATCAGACGTTCTTGGATTCGGGTCTGACCTTGACGTTGAACGACTCGGTGGTGTTCGAAGCGGACGACATCGCCCTTGTGCACTGGTCTTGGACCGTCGGGTCTAGCGACGGCTCCACAGCACAAGGCGTCAGTGCAGAGGTTCTCCGGCGACAAGCCGACGGCAGTTGGAAGTTCATCATCGACAACTCCGACGGATCGGCACTTGTCGGCCTCCTCTGATACTTCTTCCACCCACAGGTGCCTTCATGTACGAGGGCTGGCCGTGTCGTCACGATTTCGTAACGCTGCTGCTGCAAGAATCGTCCAGGTGATCGGTAACCGCCTGTGAAGACTTTGAATTCGAGGCTTCCGTGGATTTGGGCGGGACTCGTCACCGTTGCCTCCGTGGTGCTCTTTCTCGTTGCCAGTAGCGGCATCGAAGGGTTCGAATACGGTGCAGCGGAGACGGCGAGTTGGATGGTGCTGCCGATCCTGTACACGTGGCTTGGCGCTCTCATCGTCGCCCGCCAACCGGGTAACCGTATCGCGTGGATACTCTTCTCTGTAGCGGTGGGAGTCCTACTCGACGGAGCGGCACAGCCATTCATTCTGACTGCACCGAATCCGCCGACGGCGATCGACTACTTAGCGCTGTTCCTGGCCAACTCCATGTGGGTGGTCATCTTCTTCCCGCTCTTCATGCTCCTCTACCTCTTCCCAACTGGACGATTCCTCAGCCGTCGCTGGGCCTGGGCAGGTTGGCTGGCAGTGGGCATGGTCGTCACGTTCCTCGTTATCGGCATATTCGCCGAGACCTGGGGTACGCCCAACGACGATTGGGTCATCGACAATCCGATCGGATTCGTCCCCAACGATTGGGGTGCGTTTGGCGTTGTCTGGAACCTGGGCTTGATTGCTCTTCCCGTCGGCGGGTTCGCAGCAATGACTGTCCGCTTCCGCCGCTCCAACGTGGTCGAACGCACACAGATCAAATGGGTGCTCTATGCCGCCCTCGTCTTCGCACTCTCCTATGTCGGAAGTGTCATCCTCAACGCCGTCGGCGGCTCCTTCGGCGACCTGTTGATCGGCAGCCTCTTCGCGTTGTCGCTCGCCTTGCTTCCGTTGTCGATCGCCGCAGCGATAACTCGATATCGACTCTTCGAGATCGACCGGATCATCTCCCGCACCCTCGCCTACGCCGTTGTTGTCGCTCTACTCGGCGCCCTGTACTTCGGGATGATCACCCTCATCACCTCCCTGCTCCCAACCCAGAACGCTCTCGCCGTAGCCGGGTCCACCCTCGCCGTAGCCGCCCTTTTCAACCCGGTCAGGAAACGGATCCAGCACGCCGTGGACAGACGTTTCAACCGCTCCGGCTACCAGGCCGAGGTCGTGTCCGAAGAGTTCGCTTCAACCATGAGAGGATCCCTCACCGCCGAAGAACTCGTCGACGAGTGGAACCGCACAGTGACCGACACCTTCCATCCCGAAGCCATCGGAATCTGGCTCAACCAGAATTACCAAGAGACACGGTCACAACCCCGGCGCCGAGCCGGCCGGGTCAGACAGTGAGCAGATAGAACGAGGAGAACCTGTTGCTGATCTTCTCCAGATCATCGAACGACGTGAACCCGGCGTCGGATGCATATTGCTCCGTCATCTCCCGGCCCCAAGCCGTGCCGAGTCCGGCGCCACCGATGGCGAGTGATTGGGTCATGCAGTGGAGGGCAGAAACCCCGTAGAGGAGGGCGCCTCGGGCGTCGAAGTTCTCTTCGAGGTTGGAGCTGGCCTTTGGCTCCATCATCAGATACTGGCCCTCGGGGTGCAAAGCGGCATGAATCCGCTTCAGTCCGGCGAGCGGATCGGTGAGGTCATGAATCACATCGAAAGTCGTGATCAGGTCAAACCCCGGATCCGTCGGGATGTCCTCGACCGAAGACTGCTCGAATACCACATTGGCCAACTCCGTCGACCGTGAGCCAGCCAGGTCGACGGACTCGGACGACACGTCGAATCCGAAGACTTCACAGTTTGGATAGGCCCCGGCCATCAGGATCGCCGCCGTGCCGCTGCCGCAACCCACATCCGCGATGCGAATGCCGGCATCCAGGCGATCGGCCAGTCCGGGAATGGCGGGAAGCCACCTGGTCGTCAGGAACACGCGCTGTGAAGGCCCGTTGCCCCGGTCGATCCCTCTGACAATGTTCCCGAACTCCTCGAAAGCGACCCCGCCCCCGTTGACGGTTGCTTCCGCAACACCATCTACCTGGCCGATGATCGAGGGGAGCATGTCGAGCCAGCCGCCCATGAAGTAAGGGCTGAGCTCGGAGGAGATGAACAGTGCGTGCTCTTCGGGGAGGGTGAATGCCTTCGTCCCCGCGTCGTATTCGACGGCTCCAACGGCGGCGAGCCCCGACATGATCTCCCTCACGTACCTCTCGTTGAGACCGGCCCCCTCGGCGATCTCCTCGGACGTCCCCGTGGGGTGTTCTCCCAGGTAGGCGCTCAGTCCGGTGCGATCGGCGACGGCGAGCAGCCCAATGGTGGTGGCTCCGGAGGCGAATCCCAGGAAGGTGTCCAGAAACTCGTTGATCTTTTCGCGGTCCATCGGCCTTATTCAACCTTATGGACCCAATGTCCATCCTGAATGGTTCCCCATGTCAAGGCCGTTGCAGGGCGATAGGGGATGTGGTCGGGGGTTGGTGCGTCCAATACGACGAGGTCGGCGGGAGACCCGGCTGCGATGTGCCCCCTGGTGTTCAAGCCGAGGCTCAGGGCACCTCCCCTTGTCGCCGCCCAGATTGCCTGATCGGCGGTCAGGCCCATCTGAACCACGGCCAGGGAGATGACGAGACCCATCGACTCGAGGAAGGATGTCCCCGGGTTGCAGTCGGTGGCGAGCGCAACGGTGCAGCCCGCCTCCCAGAGCATCGGCCCGGGAGCCTGGTGTGAGCGCAGGGAGTAGGACGCTCCCGGAACGAGGACGGCTGCAACGCCGGCCGCGGCCATGGCCCGGGCGTCGTCCTCGGTGGCGTGGTCGAGGTGATCGGCAGAAGCGGCTCCGATATCGGCAGCGAGCCGAGCACCTCCGTGATGAGTCAACTGCTCGGCATGGATCCGAGGCTCCAGCCCGTGCTCCCGGGCGGCTTCGAATACCCGCCGGGCCTGCTCGACGCCGAAGATGCCTTCCTCGACGAAGACGTCGCAGTAGTCGGCAAGGCCTGAGACGGCCGGGAGCATGTCGGTGATGAGATGATCGACGTAGCCGTCGGGGTCGCCGGCATATTCGGGTGGCACTGAATGGGCCCCGAGAAAGGTCGTTTTCACGGTCACCGGGAGTTCGGCTCCAATGCGTCGGGCAACACCGAGCAATCTGAGCTCCGATTCAAGCGTCAGCCCGTACCCGGACTTGATCTCCAGCGACGTCGTGCCCGAGCGGATCATGCGCCAGGCTCGCGCCGACGCCTCCTCGAACAGTTCGGTTTCAGACGCTGCTCTGGTCGCGTGGACAGTCGACAAGATTCCTCCGCCCTCCGCGGCGATCCGGGCGTACGACTCACCGGCGAGCCGCCTGGCGAACTCATGCGAGCGGTCGCCCGAGAACACCAGGTGGGTGTGGGCGTCGACGAATCCCGGGAGGACGGCCCGTCCGCCCAGATCGTGGTGTTCCCGGGAGCCCTGGTCCGGTGCGTCATGGGCGGGCCCGGCGTATGTGACGTTCCCCTCGTCGGTGGCAACCACCGCATCGGCGATGGGCTCGCCTCCATTGGTCGTCAGATGACCGATCCCGGTGAGAAAGAGACCGTCCATCAGACCAGGGACGAGACGGACCCGTCGATGATCAGCTCGGCGATGGTCTCGATCTCCTCGGAAAGTGATCGGTCCGCATCGAGAGGAGGCACATGTTCACGGACCAGCGCTGCCACACGACCCGTGCCTTCCGCAGGCTCGAAAGGCTTTCGATACTCGAGGCCTTGGACCGCACACAGAATCTCGATGGCCAGCACGCGGCGCACGTTGTTGAGGACGTCGAAGAGCTTCTTACCGGCACCCCAGCCCATCGATACGTGATCCTCCTGGCTTCCCGACGTTGGAATCGACTCCACGGACGCTGGATGTGCCAGCACCTTGTTCTCGGCCACGAGGGCCGCCTGGACGTACTGGCTGATCATGTACCCGGAGTTGAGCCCGGCGTGGGGCGCCAGAAAGGCAGGGAGGCCCTGTGACCGCGCCGGGTCGAGGATTCGATCGGTGCGACGTTCGGAGATGGACGCCAGTTCGCCGACTGCGATCGCGGCGTAGTCGAGGGCGAATCCAAGAGGCTGGCCATGGAAGTTGCCGCCGGACAGGACCTCGCCCGTTTCCGGGAAGACGATGGGATTGTCGACGACGGAGCCCATCTCCCGCGTCAGGACATCCTCCAGGTAGTCGAGAGTGTCGCTGACCGCTCCATGAACCTGGGGGGCACACCGCAGCGAGTACGCATCCTGGACGGCGTGATCGAAGTCGTCGGCGTGGCTGGCAACGATGGTCGAACCGTCGAGAAGGCCCCTGATGCGCCGTGCCGATGAGATCTGGCCCGGATGAGGCCGCAGCTCGTGGATGGCGGCAGTGAATGGCTTGTCGCTGCCGAGCAGCGCCTCCACCGAGAGGGCTGCCGCAGCATCGGCGGAGATCACGAGGCGTCGCGCCCGTTCCAGCGCGAGGGCGCCCATGGCCGCCATGCCCTCGGTCCCGTTCAAGAGGGAAAGCCCTTCCTTGGTTTGTAGCGCAATGGGCTCGAACCCGGCTTCTGCGGTGGGGATGACCGTTCCATCGACCTGTACCCGGCCTTCTCCGATCAACGGAAGGGCCAGGTGGGCGAACGGGGCGAGGTCTCCCGAGGCGCCCACGGACCCCTGAGACGGCACGACGGGGAGGATGTCGCGATCGAGAAGTTCCAGGAGTTTCTCGACGATGATCGGACGAACCCCGGAGTGTCCCTGGGCGAGAGTCCGTGCCCTGAGCAGAAGCATCGCTCGGACCATCCGATCCGGCAGCGGGTCGCCAACACCCGTGGCATGGGATCGGAGAAGGTTGTACTGAAGGGTGGTGCCTTCGTCCTTGCCGATATGGGTATTGGCCAGAGCCCCGAACCCGGTCGTTATCCCGTAGATGACCTGGCCGGAGTCAACGGCACGCTCGACCACGTCCCGCGCCGGGCGAAGCCGTTCGGCGAGGTCATCGGCGGGAACTGCACGGGTTCGACGATGTGCCACATCGGCCACCTCCTGTGGTGTGAGAGGGCTGCCGTCGACGATCAATGAGTTCACGGGCCGGACGGTATCAGCTACGGAATCAGGTGGTCTGCGTTAGCGTTTGAGACAACATGAAAGACCTGACGCCACTTCTCGCCGAGCCGGGTGCATCACTCGCCATCGTCGGGGCGACGGATCATCCCAGCAAGTACGGCGGGATCATCTATCGCGATCTCAAGGCGAAGGGCTTTCCAGTCTTTGCTGTGAACCCCTACAGGAACTCGGTCGACGGCGATCCTTGTTGGGCCAAGGTCAGCGATATTCCCACTCCACCGACGATCGTGGTTCTCGTTGTACCGGCGAAGAGGGGCATGGGAGTCATCGAGGATGCGGCGAGCGCTGGAATTCGGAACATCTGGATTCAGCCGGGCGCGTTTTCCATGGAGATGAAGCAGGCACTCGAAGCCGGCGACTTCGACTGGCTCGCCGAGGCCTGCGTCATGGTGCGGGCCCGCACCGCAGTCGCCTAACCGTTTCCTAATGCTGTGGGTTCGGTATACCGAACCTGCGCCGCGTAGAACGGCCGCGCCACCACTAGATCCGGCCGCGGAACACCTCTCGGGCGATGATGTTGCGCTGGATCTCCGATGTCCCCTCGTAGATTCGTGGAGCCCTGACCTCCCGGTAGAGGTGGGCCAACGTCGAATCGGCCTCCAGCCCGCGTGCACCCAGGACCTGTATGGCCACGTCTACCGCCTTCTGGGCGGTTTCCGTCGCATGGAGTTTCGCCATCGCCGACCTGCCGGTGAGCGATTCGTGCTGTCCGGAGTCGTAGGTCTCGGCGGCCGAATACACGAGGTGTCTCGAGGCCTCGATCGCCACCTTCACATCGGCCAATTGATGGGACACGCCCTGGAATCCGGAAATGGTGGTGCCAAAGGCTTCTCTCCTCTGGGCGTGCTCGACCGCGATGGCCAGGGCCGCCTCCGCCATTCCCAGCGCGAAGGCGCCGACACTCGGTCGGAAGAGATCGAGGGTCTGCATTGCCACGGTGAATCCGCGGTCCAATTCACCCAGGAGGTGGTCCGCCGGCACGTAGACACCGTCGAACTCCCATCGCCCGAGCGGATGGGGCGACACCATGTCGAGTGATTCTCCGGTGATCCCGGCTTGGTGGATGGGCACGGCGAATGCTGATACACCGCGCGAGCCGGCGTCGGGGGTGGTCCGGGCGAAGACCGTGGCGATGTCGGCATCAGGAGCATTCGAGATGTAGGTCTTCTCGCCGGTGATTCGGAATCCGTCGCCATCTGGCGTCGCCGTTGTGGTCAGGGCGGCGGCGTCGGACCCTGCTCCCGGTTCGGTGAGTGCGAATGCGGCGATCGCCTCCCCACCCGAGATCTTGGGGATCCATTCGCTCTTGACAGAGTCTGACCCGTTCAGGTGAATCGGGATCCCACCCAGCCCTTGGACGGCCAGCGCCGTCTCTGCTTCGGTGCACACCCGGGCGAGACCCTGTCTGACCCGGCAGAGGTCTGTTGCCGTGACACCATCCTCGGTGAACACCTTGGCAAGCAGGCCTTCCGAAGCGAGACCTGCCACCAGGGCGCGATTGACCCTGCCGGGAGAGTGGCTCTCTGCGACCGGAAACAACACCTGTCCGAGGTGTTCGGCCTCCTGGATCAGGTCGGACGTCCCCACCGCGGGATCAGCTGGAGGAGCGCAACTTGGCTACGATCTCCTCGAGCCGAGTCACGATCTGGTCGGTGCCGACGCCCGCGTCGATCGCCTTGTTGACGGCATCGGTGAACACCGCGTCGATGTCTGGATCGCCGTTCGACGCAGAAGCCAGGCGTTTGTCCACGAGATGGTCTCGAACGAAGGAAAGCCGGGTAAAGGCCGTCTCGAGTGTCTCCGCATCGTGGCGGGCCTGCTTTTTGAGGAGACGGTGGGAGGTTTGGCGTAACTCGTGCTGTCTGGTTCTCAACTCAGAGCGTTGGGCGAAAGCCTCGGTTGGGAGTTCTAGAAGTTGTGTGTGTATGTCCGCTAATTCCTGGCGCACCTGATCAAGGGTCGGTTCCATGCCCTGAAGTTAACCCGTATCAGCGTCCCGATGCGGCGCTGTGTCTGGGTAGCCTCGCTACGTGAGTCCTTACAGAGCGTCCGCCGCCATGACCGGGGAGTGGAATCACTTCGACATCGACGTCGCGAATGGTGTGGCGACGGTCACATTCGACCGGCCCGACAAGCTGAACGCGCTGACGTTCGACGTGTATGCCGACCTCCGTGATCTCATCTCCGAGATCGAGCATCGTGATGACGTCAGCGTCCTCGTCATCACCGGCTCCGGGCGCGGATTCTGCTCGGGTGGAGATGTTGATGAGATCATCGGAAAGCTGGCAGAGATGGATACGAAGGGACTTCTCGAGTTCACCCGCATGACCGGTGCCGTGGTGGAGGGGCTGCGTCGACTTCCGATGCCGGTTATCGCTGCCGTCAACGGGGTCGCCGCCGGGGCCGGCTCCGTGATCGCCCTTGCCTCCGACCTGCGGATTCTTGGTGAATCGGCCTCCTTCCACTTCCTCTTCACCAAGGTCGGGCTCGCCGGAGCGGACATGGGTTCGGCCTATCTGCTTCCGCGGATGGTCGGGCTGGGCCGGGCGACGGAGGCCCTTCTGCTCGGAGAGCCGATTGGTGCCGACGAAGCGGTCGCCATGGGCCTGGGATTGAAGGTCGTCCCCGACGATGAGCTCGCAGCGGCCGTGGCCGAACTCGCCCGCTCCCTTGCCGAAGGCCCCACCATGGCCTTCGGTGCCACCAAGATCCTCCTGAGCCGGGAACTCGACATGGATCTCGGCTCTTCGATCGAACTCGAGGCTTTCACTCAGGCCTTGCTGATGACAACAGAGGATCACGCCGAGTTCTACCGCGCATTCACCGGCAAGAGGCCGCCACAGTGGAAGGGTCGATGACGCGCCATCACATGTTCGACCCCGAGGGGATGGCCCCCGCCGTCGGCTTCTCCCATGGCGCCGTGGCGGCGGAAGGCAACACGCTGTACATCGCCGGGCAGACCGGTCACAACGCGGACATGACTATCGCCGAAGGGCTGATCGATCAGTTCGCCGCCGCCTGCCGTTCGGTAGCGCTGGTAATCGACGAGGCCGGAGGGACCGCCTCGGATCTGGTCTCGATGACTATCTACACAACGCAGATCGAGGAATACCGTTCCAGTCTCCACGACATCGGCGCCGCCTACCGGGCGGTGTTCGGCAAGCACTTCCCACCTATGGCGCTGTTCGGGATCGATGAGCTGGTCGACCCTGGTGCGGTCGTCGAACTGGTTTGCGTGGCGGTGATCCCGGGTCAGTCGTCCAGGATGAACACAGTTTCCTCGTAACGCCGTATCCGCCCGTCGTGGGCCCTGTCTTCGAGTATCCGTTCGAGGCTCGCCTGCTTCTCCTCCTGGGTGACAGAGGCTTCGAGCATGGAGAGGTCGACGTTCAGGCGCAGGGCGCGGCCGTCGACGATGAACCTGGTGATGCCCGCAGGCAGAAGATCCTCCTCGACTGCGGCCGTCAGCACATCCTGCGCCGTGAGGGTGGGGAACTCGACGATCATCGACCAGTCGGGGAACCGCCAGGCGACGGAGTCGGTACTGGGATCCGTCACGCGACTGACCGTCCAGGAGCCGATGTAGGTCTTGACCAGAGCGGCTAGGGCGGCGTTGGCGCTTATCTTGTCGCTCACGACCGAGAAGCGAGAGTCATCGACGAGGTGGACAAGAGGTGGTCCCGAGACGGCGGTGAGCGAGATTCTCTCCTCGGTCCGAATCCTCTGGAGGAGTCTTTCGACCGGACAGTCTCTGACGACGTGGTGCCAAGTCTCCAGCTCGAAATGGGTCGGCTCGACGATCTGGACCACGGCATGCTCCAGGCCAAGGCCCTTCAGGGCTGCCGTTCTCGTTGCCCCGTCGAGAAGCACGAGTTCCCCGCCCGGTGCCTCCGAACAGACCATTGGATTCACCTGAACGCCATCGGCCGCGATACGCCCCATCAGACGCTCAACCCTCATCGGGTCTATCTCTTCATGGCGCCGGATATGCTCCAGCGGAACCACTCGAAGGGTTGGGACTTCAGACACCGAGGTCATTTTGGCCTTATCTCGGCGAGCACGTCGGCCAGGACTGCCGAAAGCCTGTCGACGTCCGACTCGTCCTGATAGATGCCGAACCCGATTCGCAACCGATCCCCGCGGTGATCGGTGATCACCCTTCGATCGCGAAGTGCTTCGTCAGCGGTGGATGCGTCGGGCGTCCGGAATGTGAGAAAGTTGCCCCGGCCCAGGTCTCTTGGTGGCACCAGCTCACCGGGCTCGACGCCGGTGGCGAGGAATCGATCCTGAAGGCTAGCCACATGGCTCGAGATCGTCGCGGTGTCGATTCCCTCTTCTTCGAGCCATCTCAGCACGCTGTTCATGCGGTAGACCCCTGACGGGTCGAAGGTGGCGCCGGAGAAGCGAGTGCCGTCGGTCGCATAGGGGATCAGACTCGACACTCCGGTCTCCAATTGGCCGAAACCGGCGTACCAGCCGGTATTGACGGGTCGGGGAACGTACCCGGTGGGCGAATGAAGAAAGCACGCGCCCTCGCCCGACATGGCGTACTTGTAGCCGCCGGCGAGATAGAAGGCCCGGTCCTGGATGGCGCCGATGTTGGTGGGGCGAGCCATGAAGGCGTGGTAGCCGTCGACGACGATCAGCGTGCTCTCGTCCGACACCGACGACACGATCCGGTCGATGTCGGAGACGACAAAGCCCGAATCGAAGAACACCTCACTCAGAAAGATGAGGTCGTGCGCCCCGGACCTTGCTTCGCGAGTGAACCTCTCGCCGAAGGTCTCGAATGGCATGGCGGGCACCCGGTCGACGATCGCAAGACCCTCCTCTTCCCACCTCCTCGACTGCCGGGTGAATGAGTGGAACTCCGAGTCTGTGGAGAGAACCCTGACCGGGGGCTCGATCGACGAGAAGATGCGGACCACGAACTCATGGGTGTTTGGTGCGAAAGCCAGCGACGAACCGTCTTCGAGTCCGAGGATCCCGGCGATGCGGTTCTTGGTCTCGGGAATGATCGATCCGAAGATGTGGTCCCACTTGTCGTCCATCATCTCCGCGGCGTCCAGCCAGGCCTGCTGATGTGCCTCGAATGTCACATCGGGCCAGGGATGGTGTGAGTGCGCCGCGAAGTGGAGGCGTCCCGGTTCTGACTCGAGAAACCTCGAGAAGTGGCCCTTGAGGTTCATCCCTCGTATCGGAACCGCATCGAGTCGACGATCTCCATCGGCAGCTCAGGCCGGTCTTTCCGCGGCACCAGGAAAGTGGACAGACTGAACAGGTCTCCGAAGATGCGGCTTCTCTCCGCCGACTTCTCCAGGTACTTCGCGCCGGCCGACCCACCCGTGCCGATTCGTCGCCCGATCATGCGGAGCGCCATTTGGGCGTGCCGGTAGCGCCATGCGGTGAAGCCCTCGTCGATGTCCATGAGGAGTTCCAGCAGCCTGAAGGGCTCCTGGAGTGCGGGCTCATCGCGGTACAGCGTGATGAACAGGGCTGCTTGGAACGCCCGATGTGACATGCGGAGACGGCCGGCTTCGCGTTCATGCTCATGTCGCTCCGGGTCGAAGATGGCCTCGTACTGTCCCAGAACGAGGCCGAACTCCTTGACCTGTTCGGCCTTCTCCTCGTCGCTGAGGTTGGGGTTGGTGATGACGACTTCCCTGTCGGCTTCGATCCTGGCTTGGACGGCCTGGCGGTAGGCCTCCCAGAACCGGAAGTCGCCGCGATCGAGGAACGGGGTGCGCTCCAGCCATCGTTCGACGAGATCGAACAGCGAAGGTGCATCCTCGAGGGCCTTGACCCGGGCCTTGTCCTGCTCGGTGAACCGCGAGGTGTACTCGGCGCCGGCGAGGAAGAGCCGGTCTCGCGGGAGCAACCCGAGCTTGTTCTCGACGATCCGGAATTGGGCCGACTGGAACCCGGAAGCAGGGAACAGGTAGTCACGGAAATCGAGGAAGTCGAGGGGAGTCATGGTCTCCATGACCCCGATCTGTTCAATCAGCAGCGTCTGGATTCTCGTGATGCGCCGCAGCCTGGCCACGGCGGTGCCCATGTCTTTCTCGTCGAGTACTTCCTGACCGAAGATCCGGGCGATGCTGTCGATTTCCCAGATCACCTGCTTGAACCACAGTTCGTAAGCCTGATGGACGACGATGAACAGCATCTCGTCGTGTTCGGGCTCCCCGTGCTTTCCGCTCTCCAGTGTCTGGGCTTGGAGTATCCGATCGAGTTGCAGGTAGTCGCCGTAGTAGAGAGGTTGTTCGCTCACGGACCTGAAACTAGCGGCTGTCAGTGCTGCGGGGCCACGCCACACCAGATCTCGGACCTCTTCCACAGCTCTCTGGCGAGATCATCGTCTTGAGCCGCCGGGGACGGAGGCTCCGCCTTTCGTCTTGCGTAATACATCCCCGATTCGTCGGCGACGTCGGAGGAGGTCGCGCACCAGATGACGGTGTCCGCCCCTTGCTCGGGCGTGAGCAGTCGTCGACGCATGAACGGTCGGGCGTACGGGGGGAGGATGTTGGTGTAAGTCAGACCGGGGTGCACCGCATAGATACGCCAGTCCGGCTGCATCCGGGCCATTTCCCTGACGAACAGGACGTTGGCCAGTTTGGAGACGGCGTACTCCCGGAGTCCGTAGAAGGAGCGGCTCTTCCGTTGGAGCCGGTCGAAGTCGATCCCCTCTGCGCGGAAGTGAACCGAGCTGGTCACCTGGACTATCCGGGTGCCGGGGCGGAAGGTGCGGCGGAGGTGGTGGGTCAGCATGAAGTGACCGAGATGATTGACCCCGAAGTGGATCTCGAACCCGTCGGCCGTGACTCCTCTCGTGGCGCCGATTCCGGCGTTGTTGACCAGAACGTCGAGGGTGCGTCCGGTCTTCTCGAAGACCCGCGCAGCCTCTCGCGCCGAGTCGAGCGAG
Source organism: Actinomycetota bacterium (assembly GCA_034658975.1). Taxonomy (GTDB): domain Bacteria; phylum Actinomycetota; class Acidimicrobiia; order Spongiisociales; family ZC4RG35; genus SZUA-217. The sequence continues at coordinate 2,281 of JAYEGJ010000031.1, read as the reverse complement.
GCCAGATCGAGGTGGAGGAACTCGGCCGTGCCCCCTTCGGCCGCGATGGTCTCGAGAGTCTGAGCCATTCGCTCTTCCGAGCGGCCCGAAGCGACGATGTGGAAGCCTTTTCGTGCCAGCTCGACAGCTGTGGCGCGGCCGATCCCCGACGAGGCACCGGTTACTAAGGCGAGTGGCATGTCGGCGCACCGTACCTCTCGCTAGCGTCGGGCCGATGACCGTGTGGCCCGACAACCTCAATGCCGATTCCTTCTTCCTGCGAGACCGCCTCGCCGAAGGTCGCGGCGATCGGATTGCCCTGCGGTTGGATCACATGACCGTCTCGTACCGCGAGTTGGACGAGCGGGTGTCCGCCTTTGCCCGGTTGCTCCTGAACGCGGGGGTCGGTTGTGGGGACCGCGTACTGATCGTGTTGCCCGACGGACCGGACTTCGCCGCGACGCTGTTCGGCACGATGCGGATTGGGGCGGTGGTCGTCATGCTCAACCCGGGGTTGGCACCGCAACCGCTGAGCATCGCCATCGCCCAGGCTCGGGCGGCTGCGGCCGTGGTCCACGAGGAGCACATCGACAACTTCCTATCTTCGACGTTTAAAGACGGCCCTGCGGTCATCGAGGTTCCCTATGACTTCGAGCCGCCCCCGGCCTCGGTCGAGACGGTCGCAACTGCCCCGGACGACCCGGCGATCTGGCTGTTCTCGGGGGGTACTACCGGCGCACCCAAGGCGGCTGTTCAGACCCACAAGAGCCTGGTCAACACGACGAGGCTCTACGGGCAGGGAGCGTTGGGTCTCACCGAGGACGACATCACGATCTCTGTTCCCAAGCTCTACTTCGGATACGCCACGGGGTCCAACCTCTTGTTCCCCCTCTCGGTAGGAGCTTCTGCGGTGCTTTTCGAGGCGCACCCCACGCCTGCCGCATTGTTCGACCGGATCGCAACCCATCGACCAACGGTCATGGTCAACGTTCCATCTGCGATCAATCAGATGCTCTCCGCCTCCGGTGGGCGCGACCAGGACCTGTCGTCCTTGAGGCTCGCCACCTCAGCGGGGGAGGCGCTTCCCGAGACCCTCTATCACCGTTGGAAGGACGCCTACGGGGTCGAGCTTCTCGATGGCTTGGGGACGGCCGAGATGTGGCACATCTTCATCAGCAACACCGTCGACGACGTCCGTCCGGGCACATTGGGCCGGGTGGTGCAGGGATTCGAGATCAAGGCCTGTGACGAGGATGGGGTCGAGGTGCCCGCGGGGGATGTGGGTCGGCTCTGGGCGAAGGGCGACTCTCTGGGTCTCGGCTACTGGGAGCTGCCGGACAAGACGGCCGATGCCTTCAGGGGCGAGTGGTTCGTCGGCGGGGACCTGGTGTCGATCGACTCAGAAGGCTATGTGACCCACCGCGGCCGAGCCGACGATGCGATCAAGGTCAAGGGAAAGTGGTTCCGTCCTCAGGAGGTCGAATCGACGCTGTTGGATCACGACGCGGTGCGGGATTGCGCGGTGGTCGCCGTCGCGGATGAAGCCGGGCTGGCCCGACCTGTGGCATTTGTGGTGAAGGGTAGCGACGTCGAGGAGCAGGACCTGATCGACTGGGTCCTGGACCATCTAGAGGCCTACAAACATCCTCGCCAGATTCATTTCGTCGACGAGTTGCCCCAGACCCACCTGGGAAAGGTGGACCGGGCGGCTCTCAAGCGAGCGGCGGGCTAGGTCAGGTTACGTTGGGTGAGCGCGGAAAAACCTTGATTAGGGGTATTGACATCCGTTTCCTACCCCCATAGGATCGAACACATGTTCGGTCACACTGATTCTGTGGTCGGGCTCTTGAGCGGGGAGGGACCGACATTTGGTGGTCCGCCAGTGGCGGTCACGGATCGTCATGTGCTGCCTGATGATCTGGAGTCGATTCCTCCTGGCCCTTTCCTGATGGGGATCCTTCAGTCTGTGGACCGTTCGAAGCTGTCTGGTTTTGACACGGTCCGGATCATGAAGGCCCGTAACCGTCAGATCGCTCATTCCCAGGCGGAGTTGGCGGCTGACATGGTGGAAGTCTCTTATCGGACCGACGCCGAGATGGGACGAACCGAGGAGGCATGGGAGTACGCCTCTGACGAGATACGAGCCGCCCTGACCTTGACCCGTCGTGCTGCTGAATCGGAGTTGGGTTTCGCCACCGACCTGTGGGAACGCCTCCCCCAGGTCTGGGAGGCTCTCAACACCGGGAAGATCGACGTTCGTAAAGCGAAAACGATCGTTTTCAACACTGAGCATCTGTCTACG
>JAYEGJ010000030.1:37959-39687 GCA_034658975.1 Actinomycetota bacterium | reverse complement strand
GGACCGGGCCGACCTTCGACGACGTTCTCCCCGGTTTCGTCTCGGGTCTTCTGCCGACCATCTACTTCCTGGCGAAGACATACGTGATCGTCTTCATCTTCTACTGGATCAGGGCGACCTTCCCCCGGCTTCGCTATGACCAGCTCATGACACTGGGGTGGAAGCGCCTGATTCCCGCTGCCCTCGCTTGGTTGGTGGTGTCCACCGTGGTCATGGGATTCCGTCAATTCGGCGTGCCCTGGAGTTAGCGATGGGTGTTGTCCAACAGTTCATGAAAGGCCTTCGGGTCACCGGCGGAACCATGCTTCGCACCATCTTCGGTGACGAGCTGGTCACCATCGAGTACCCCAAGGTCATGCGGGAGAAGCCCCAGCGCTTCCACGGCCGCCATGTTCTCAACCGTTATCCGGACGGGACGGAGAAGTGCATCGGCTGCGAACTCTGCGCGGGAGCGTGCCCGGCGGACTGCATCTATGTTCGCGGTGCCGACAATGATCCCGACTCGCCGACATCGCCCGGTGAGCGTTTCGGGTTCGTATACGAGATCAACATGCTCCGCTGCATCTTCTGTGCCTTGTGTGTCGAAGCATGTCCCACCGAGGCGATAACGATGACGCATCTTTTCGAGATGTCGACAACGAACCGCGAGGACGGCATCTACACCAAAGAGACCCTCCTGATGGATCCCCAGGGGAAGGTTCCCCACATGTTCCCCGACGACGAGTTGGCCGACATGGACGAGCTTCAGGTCGCCGACGGATGGGTTCGGGCGACGGCTCCTGCCGGCCTCGCTGCGTACGAGGGAGTACAGATGTGGCAGGGGACCGCGGGAAGCGCAAACTGGGACCCGGAGCCCTCTCAGGACGTACGAGACGCAGGCAGCGAGGAAGACGATGGCTGAGCCGATCATCTTCGTTCTCATGGCCCTGGCAGCCATCGCCGGCGCAGTCACGGTCGTCGTTGCCCGCAATCCGGTCTACTCGGCGATGGGACTGCTCGGGGCACTCTTCTCAGTAGCCGTCCTCTATGTGGTCCAACTGGCCCACCTCGTGGCCGCCGTGCAGGTGATCGTCTACGCCGGCGCCGTGCTGACCCTCTTCTTGTTCGTGATCATGTTGATCGGGGTAGACAAGTCCGAGACCCGAGACGAGAAGCTCCCCTTTCAAAGGGCGGTTGTCGGTGGGATTGCGGGAGTGGTGATTCTGTTGGTCGGAGCCTTGACTCTGTTTGGTGACTTCGTCTGGGTGCCTGCTGCCGCTCCCGCCCTGAACCCCGACGCCACGAATGGAACCGTTCAAGCGATTGCCGAGCCGATGTTCACCGACTGGGTGCTTGCCTTCGAGGCGACCGCTCTGCTGCTGACCATTGCAGCCGCTGGGGCGATTGCACTGGCCCACCACCGCCGGAGCCCGACGTGATCGTCGACGCCGGCTGGTACATGGCCCTCGCTTCGGTGCTCTTCTTCATAGGGGCCATCGGGCTGCTGCTTCGTCGCAATGCTCTTGTGATGTTCATGAGCATCGAACTGATGCTCAACGCCGTGAACCTCACCCTGATCTCGGCGGGCCGCGCCCTCAACGACATCAACGGGCAGGTAGCGGTCTTCTTCATCCTCGTCGTCGCCGCCGCAGAGGTGGTTGTCGGCCTCGCCATCATCGTGGCCATCTTCCGACGCCGTGCCACGGCATCGGTCGACGAGTTGAACGAGTTGAGGGGATGATGGTGATT
>JAYEGJ010000030.1:0-37859 GCA_034658975.1 Actinomycetota bacterium | reverse complement strand
TCTGGCTGATCATCGCCTTGCCCTTTGCCGGCGCCGTGTTCCTCCACTTCTTCGGCCGCTACATCAAAGAGCCCCTCTCGGGCTGGCTTGCCTCGGCCGCCGTCGGTGGAGCGTTCGTCGTGGCACTGGTCAACGCCATCCCCTTCTTCGAAGGTGGCGAGCACGGCACGTCCATCCTTCTCTGGGAATGGATGCCGGCGATCGGGGCGAATCTCGAGATGCTCTGGGACCCCCTGGCCGCACTCATGGCACTGGTCGTCACCGGCGTCGGCTTCCTCATCCACGTCTTCGCCATCGGGTACATGCACGGTGACGAGCGGTTCCACCGTTTCTTCGCCAGCCTCAACCTCTTTATCGCGTCGATGCTCACTCTTGTCCTTGCGGGCAACTACGGCATGCTGTTCCTCGGGTGGGAGCTGGTTGGGCTCTGCTCTTACCTGCTGATCGGCTTCTGGTTCACGAGAACCTCGGCCGCTGCTGCCGCCAAGAAGGCCTTTGTCGTCAATCGCATCGGTGACTTCGGCTTCATGGTCGCCCTGATGCTGGTGTTCACGGCCTTCGGGACACTCTCATACGCCGGTGTGTTTGAGCGCGCCGGATCGGTGCTGACCACAGGAATGGCCACGACCATCGGGCTCCTCTTCCTGGTTGGTGCCGCCGGCAAGTCGGCCCAGATCCCCCTCTACGTCTGGCTGCCCGACGCCATGGAGGGCCCAACCCCCGTGTCGGCGCTGATCCACGCCGCGACGATGGTCACAGCCGGCGTCTACCTGATCGCCCGGTCGGCAGCCATCTTCGAGCTCTCGACAGTCGCGCAGACGACGGTGGCGACAGTTGGTGCGCTCACCGCCATATGGGCTGCGTCGATTGCACTTGCCCAACGCGACATCAAGAAGGTCCTCGCCTACTCGACCGTTTCCCAGCTCGGCTACATGTTCATCGCGGTCGGCGCTACCGCATACGTCGCCGGGATCTTCCACCTCATGACCCATGCGTTCTTCAAGGCCCTGCTCTTCCTGGGCGCCGGATCGGTGATTCACGCCATGGGCGATGAGCAGGACATGCACAAGATGGGTGGGTTGTTTGCCAAGATGCCGGTGACGGCAACAACCATGGGTATCGCCACTCTGGCCATTGCCGGTATGCCGCCACTGGCCGGGTTCTGGTCGAAGGACGAGATCCTGGCTTCGGCCTTCGAGCGAGGCGGATGGTTCTCGTTTCTCTGGGTGATCGGACTCGTTACGGCCCTGCTCACAGCCTTTTACATGACACGCCAGTGGGTGCTGGTGTTCCTCGGCGAGCCCCGATGGCAAGACGGCGCCAATCCAGGAGAGTCGCCCGCGGTGATGACCGTGCCGCTGGTCATCCTTGCCGTGCTCTCGGTGTTCGGCGGCTTGGTGAATACCCCCTTCCGTACCGGTCTGGAACGCTTTCTCGAACCGGCATTCGAACTTGTCCGGATGCAACACCCGCCCGAAGGGACCCCGATGTTCCTCCTGCTCGCCGGACTCTCGGTGCTCGCCGGCGCAGCCGGCATCGGTGCCGCCTTCTTCGCCTACCGACGTCCGCCCGAACGCTGGATTCAGTTCGAAGACGGTTTCCAGCCCCTGTGGGGAACATGGGAAGAGGCCTACCGGATCGATGACTTCTATGGCAGGACCATTGTTGCTCCGGGGAGAAGGGCTGCGGAGCTGACCGCCTTCCAGTTCGATCTTCCTGTGATCGACGGTGCGGTCAACGGCGTTGGCAGGGCATTCAGGGGGCTTGGTGACTGGGCACGGCCGATTCAGACCGGTTATGTCCGCAACTACGGAGCCCTGTTCCTCGCAGGAACAGTGGTCGTGGTCATCTGGCTCCTGGCAGGTGGTGCCTGATGGGGGTGCTGACCTATTCTGGCCGACTTCGCCCCTCAGTCACCCTCAGTGATGCGATGGCTTTGCTTTTCGCGCCAGCACACCTCGGGACGAACAGACGCCGGTCGGCCAGTGCTGCCGCCTCGTGGAGAGGGGTCGTGGAGTGCTGACCTGGATCGTCCTGCTCCCGGTGCTGGCGGCCGTCGTCGCTGCGCTGATTCCCTCCGACCGGAAGGAACTGCACCTGCCCTTGGGCATCGCACTGTCGGCCTTGCCGCTGGCCCTCGCCGGCTACCTCTTTTGGGTCTTCGAGCCGGTGGCCGCCTATCAGTTCACCGTCGATGTTCCGTGGATCGAGGTCTGGGGAATCAGTTGGAGCCTCGGGGTCGACGGCATCTCCATGCCGATGGTCCTGTTGACCACCATCCTCGTCCCCATCGCCCTGGGCGCTTCGACATCCATAACCAAGAGGACCAAGGAGTTCGTGATCTTCACGCTCCTGCTCGAGGCCGGGATGATCGGCGTGTTCCTGTCGCGTGACCTCTTCCTGTTCTTCGTCTTCTTCGAGGCGATCCTCGTCCCGATGTATTTCATAATCGGCATCTGGGGGAGCGACCGTCGCAAGTACGCGGCGACGAAATTCTTCCTCTTCACGGCGTTCGGGTCGTCCTTGATGCTGGCCGGGATCATCGCCATTGCCCTCCTTCACGCCCGTCAGACCGGCTTCACCTCATTTGCATTGGCCGACCTGATGACCGTCGAGCTTGCGTCCGGAACCGAGCGATGGCTGTTCGCGGCGTTCGCCCTGGCGTTCGCAATCAAGGTTCCGCTCTTCCCACTGCACACGTGGCTGCCAGACGCCCATACCGAGGCGCCCACCGCAGGGTCGATTCTCCTGGCGGGCGTACTGCTGAAGCTGGGGACCTATGGGTTGATGCGTTTCAATCTCTCGCTTTTCCCCGAAGCCTCTGTGGACGCCGTCTGGATCATGGGTGGCCTGGCCGTTGTCGGAATCGTCTATGGCGCCGTGGTGGCGATCGTGCAGCCCGACCTGAAGAAGCTGGTCGCCTACTCATCGGTCAGCCATCTCGGCTTCATCGTGCTCGGCACTTTCGCCCTGACCTCGGGAGGCCTGCAGGGAGCGGTCATCCAGAACGTCAATCACGGGCTCACCACGGGAGCCCTTTTCCTGCTTGTTGGAATGATCTACGAGCGACGCCACACCAAGCAGATCTCCGAGTTTGGCGGCCTCCAGAGAGTGATGCCGATCTATGCCGGGTTCTTCCTCTTCATGGTGTTTGCCTCCATCGGGCTTCCCGGCCTCAATGGCTTTGTCGGGGAGTTCCTCGTGTTGGTCGGCGCCTACACGACCCTGCCCGTCCTGGCGGTCATTGCCGCTTCGGGTGTGGTGCTGGCCGCCATCTACCTCCTCTGGGCATATGAGCGGGTGTTCACAGGAGTCCCTGACAAAGAGGAGAATCTGTCTCTCAGCGACCTGACCCCGAGGGAGATCTCGCTGCTCGCCCCGCTTGCCGTCCTCGTCCTCGTCATCGGTCTCTACCCGAACGTCCTGCTCGAGAAGATCGCACCATCGACCGAAGCTGTGCTCGATCACATCGAGGCATCCACCGGGTACGAAGTCCCGGAGCCGGGACGACTGGGAGACGTGTTCGTCGCCGGAGGTGGTGACTGATGACCACACCTGTCGTGAACTGGATCGCGATCCTCCCAGAACTGGCCCTCGCCCTAGGGGCCGCTGCGGTTCTTCTGATCGAGGTCCAGTGGAAGCCTCTGGCCGGCACCCTGGGCACCGCCGCGGCGTCCACTCTCGTCTTCGCGGGGGCCTTTGGTGTCGTCCAGTGGATCGAAGCAGGTGATGCGCTGAGCGTGGGAGCAACAGGGGACCTGGTGGCCTTCTCGGGAATGATCGTGATGGACGGTTTCTCGATCTTCGGCCGCTTTGCCCTGCTTGCCATCACGGCGATCGGGTTGATGGCGGCGTGGAAGCACATCGAGGGGCTCGGCCGACGGGGCGCCGAAGCCATCGCCCTGGTGCTGCTGGCCACGGCGGGCTTCTCCATCATGGTGGCGGCGAACAATCTCGTAATGATGTTCCTTGGGCTCGAGGTTGGTTCCATCGCCTTGTATGTGCTGGCCGGGCTCACCAGAGAGCGGAGCAACTCCGACGAGGCAGCCCTCAAGTACTTCTTGCTCGGATCGTTTGCATCGGCTCTCTTTGTGTACGGAGTCGCTCTTCTCTACGCCGGGACCGGGCAGTTCGAGATCCTCGGCATGAGAGCTTTCTTCACAAGTTTCATCGTGACCAGCCCGGCCGTGATCCTCATCGGGATCGGACTTGTGATCGTTGGCCTCGGCTTCAAGGTGTCCGCCGCGCCCTTCCACAGTTGGGCCCCCGACGTCTATCAGGGAGCGCCCGCCGGGATCGTCGGCTACATGGCCGCCGTGGCGAAGATCGCCGGTTTTGCGGCCCTGGCACGCATCCTCCTGACGGCGGTGCCCGACTTCAGCGAAAGCTGGTTGCCGGTCGTCGCCGGCATCTCTGTGCTGTCGATGCTCGGGGGCTCGGTGATGGCCCTGGTGCAAACCGACGTCCGGAGAATGCTGGCCTACACGGGTGTGGCAACGGCCGGATTCATCATGACCGGAGTGGTTGGAGGTGCGACCACGCCCATCCTGTTCTACGTGGCCGTCTACGCGTTCCAGCTCGTTGGCGCATTCTCCGTCGTGTCGACTGTCTCGGGAGCGGGCACGTCCTCATCTTCCTTTGACGAGTATCGGGGCCTCGCCGACCGCAATCCCGGCCTGGCCGCAGCATTCTCGGTGTTGCTGCTTGGTATGGCCGGTCTGCCGCTCACGTCGGGCTTCGTTGCCAAATTCGGTGTCTTCGCAAATGCCTGGGCGGTCGGATACGAGTGGCTGGTTATCGTTGCCGTCCTGGCATCGGTGGTGACCTTCGCGGTTTATCTTCGGGTGATCATCACCATGTACATGGATGAATCCGATGTTGAGGGAGTCGAGGTCGCCGGAACGGCGAAGTTGGCAATGCTCATCGCCGTTGCGGCAACCGTCGTGTGGGGGATTCTCCCGGGGTCGCTACTCGAGATGGCGGCCGATGCTCTCCCGCTCTGAACACCAGGGGGTTTCCGAACCTCAGGTAGTTAGGCCCATATATGGGCCTAATCGCCTCGAGAAACCGGGAGTCCTCACTTGAGAAGGCGTATCACCCTTGTCGGCCTGGCATCAGCGTTTCTCATTCTGGGCGCTTCCCCGGCGCAGGCGGCCGAGACATCGAACTCTGAATTTGTGATCATCCGGGCCGACGACGTACTCGAGGACGACCTCTACGCCGGGGCGATCAAGGTCACGATCGAAGGCACGCTCGACGGTGATCTCATTGCTTTCGCCGGCGAGGAAGTGGTGATCAACGGCACTGTTACCGGCTCTGTCTTCGCCGTGTCGCCCAGCGTCGAGATCAACGGGAAAGTCGGTGGGTCGGTGCGGATGAGCGGCGGCTCACTTCATGTCCGGGGCGAGGTGGGCCGGGATGTCGTGGCGGCGGCATTCAACATCGAGCTGGCGTCGACGTCCACGGTTGCTGGAGAGGTGATCGGTTGGGCCGTGGAGATGTCGGCATTGGGCTCGGTGGTCGGGGATGTCGCTGGGGCCCAGCGCACCCTGAACCTGGCGGGCTCGGTCGATGGTGACGTGGATGTCACTGTGGATCAATTGGTAGTGGTTGATGGCTTGATCGTCGGAGGTGACCTGGGATACAGGTCATCCGGCGAAGCGATAGGGCTCGACCAGGCCGATGTGGAGGGCGCCGTCGTTCACAAGGAGCCTCTGCCGCCGAACATCCGGATCCGGGCGTTGGGTCTCCTCGGACGCTTTCTGGTGATCATCTTCCTCACGCTGGTCGCCATGGCCGTGGCGTGGGGATGGCCTGACAGAACGAGCCGTGCCATCGAGCAGGCGAGTCAGACGTCGGTCAAGTCCTGGGGTGTTGGGGCGCTCGTCTTCATGGGGCCCTTCCTGATGGCGGCGGTTGCAGCCCTGGTGGTCGGTCTGGCCCCGGCGTCGGCCAGCTTCCCGTTGCTGGCCATTCTTGGTCCGCTGGTCATCGCCAGCTTCGGTGTGATCTTTGCTCTCAGTGTCGTGGCGGGCGTGCCTTCGGTCGGAGTCGTCGGTCGGTCGCTGTTTCGGAAGCTCGAGATGAACGGGGCGATTCTTGCCGGTTCGTCGATCATCGGTCTCCTCTGGCTGCTGCCCATAATCGGATGGCTCGTGCCGTTGATCGTTCTCCCGGTGGGTCTGGGAGGCTGGATCCTTGGTCGAGTCGGCTCCAATGGGGCCGCCGCTGCAACGTCCGATCAGTCCTGATCGACCAGGAGCCTGCTCTCGTCGACTTCCTCCACCCACATGGCGTGAAGGAAGCCGAGGCTGACATGGCCACAGCTCACACAGGCGGAGCGGGTGAATCCGGCGGTATCGGTGGTGACGACCTCGGCATGCGGGCAGTCCGATGCAGGGTCTCCTTCTGGCTTCCTACTCCACATGTTGGTCGCCCCCTTTGAGGACGGTTATGACACAAGGGAGTATCGGCGATGTGTCTCGAGAGTATTAGGAGCCAAATCGCATCGACGCGATGTGACTAGTCAGTGCCCCGACCACCAACGTTTGCCGCGTTCAGGACGGCCACGAACGCCGCTCGCGGCGTCCTCGTCCTCGACGAACGGACGGGTGCGCCTTCGTCCTGCGTCCTTCCGAGCGACGTCCCTGCCTCGCCCTGAACATCGTCAACGCTGATGGCCAGAGCACTACTCAGACGGAGTCGATGGCGCGCTGTACGTTGCCCACCATTACGTCCTTCTTGACCAGACCCGAGTGACGCCAACGCTGATGGAGCCCGCCCTGCTTCGGGGTGACAAGAACGAAAGTAGGCGTGGAACGAACCTTGAACTTCCCGAACAGGTCGGGAACACGCTCAAGGTTGGCCTTCACGACGATGGCCTCCTCCTGGAACTCATCGGCAACCTCGTTGACGATCCCATCCATGACCTGACATGGCGCGCATCCGTGCTTCATGAAGTCGACGAGGACCGGCTTGCCCTCACCCATCAGGCTTTCGAACTGCTCGACGGAGTTGATCTGGTCCGCCTTGAACCGCTTCTTGAAGAGTCCCATCACCACATTCTTGATCGGATCATGAACAACCTCCAATCAATTGTCGTTGTTCCGGCCAAGTCACGATGGCCTTTTGCCTCCGAGAAGCCACTTGGCCGCTGTTCCCGCTTATCGTCTGGCTACATGACGGCGACTACCGACATCCTGGGGCGCCCCGTGAGGGACCTGCGCATTTCGGTCACAGATCGTTGCAACTTCAGATGCACCTACTGCATGCCCAAGGAAGTGTTCGGGCCCGGGCACGAATTCCTGCCACGCGACGAGTTGTTGACGTTCCAGGAGATCGTTTCCGTGGTCACCGCGTTCACCCGGCATGGTGTCAACAAGGTCCGCATCACCGGGGGCGAGCCTCTGTTGCGCAAGGGAATCGAGGATCTCGTCGCCATGATCAGTGACGTCGATGGAGTCGAAGATCTGACACTCACCACCAACGCCTCGCTCTTGTCCCGAAAAGCGGAGACTCTCGCCGCGGCGGGCCTCGATCGGGTAACCATCAGTCTCGACGCGGTTGACGACCCGACCTTCCAGAAGATGAACGACGTCGGCTTCCCGGTGGCGACGGTCCTCGAAGCCATAGATGATGCTTCGTCGGCCGGGCTGGGGCCGGTCAAGATCAACTGCGTGGTGCAGCGGGGTGTCAACGACCACGCTGTCGTCGAGATGGCGGAGCACTTCCGTGGGACAGGTCACATAGTTCGATTCATCGAGTACATGGACGTGGGAACCACCAACGGTTGGAGGCTCGACGACGTCATCCCCGCGGCAGAGATGATCGAGATGATCCATCAGGCTCATCCGGTGGAAGCCGAGGAGCCCAACTATCCGGGGGAGGTGGCCAACCGGTTTCGGTATCTCGACGGTGAGGGCGAGGTCGGTGTCATCGCTTCGGTCACCAAACCGTTCTGTGGCTCATGCACGAGAGCTCGCATTTCCGCGGAGGGCACTCTCTACACATGCCTGTTCGCGTCGTCGGGAACCAGTATCAGGGATGCCATCCGGTCGGGCGCGGATGTGGGCGAGGTCATTGCCGGGACCTGGGCCGGGCGGTCGGACCGATACTCCGAGGTGCGCTCGTCGATGACCCGGCGAGTTGGCACACCGGTCGAGATGTCCTACATAGGGGGCTGATGACCTCCTCCCCCAGAAGCCACTGGTATCTCGCCGCCACCGTCGTCGCCTGGACTCTCATCGCCTGGGGCGGGCGGATCGGCCTGCTCACCGGCGCCGAGTCATGGGCTACCTGGCTGAGGATCGGCGGATCGCTGCTGGTGGGCATCATTGCCGCCGCATCGCTGGTGGTTCCGTGGCTGAGGCCGGCCATGAGGCCGGTTCTGTTGGTTTTCGCCGCGTGGTCCGTTGTGATCTGGAGTCGAAGCCTCTATGTCAACTGGACCGGGTCAGGATCTCTTGCCTTCAAGCTCGTCCACACTGTTCTCGGCGTCGGATTCTTCGCCATCGCCTGGTGGGCGACCAGTACGGCGGCCAGCGGCGACGCGATAGCCGGCCCAGATGAGGGAAACGGCCGCCAGCAGGGAGACGGCGAACCCGCCGGCCTCTCCGAGGGCCAATCCTGATCCACCCCAGGCAGCAGCCAATGTCCCGGCCAGGATGAGGGCGTTGCCCCAGACCAGGTGACGGTCTTTGTTCCAGAACCGGAGCAGGCTGATCAGGGACAGGACGATCAGGATCGTGGCTCCCCCTGCGCCACCGATGATTGCGAAGAGCCGGGGGCCGAACCCGGTGGCGAACATGTCGTGGGGTATTCCGCCCTCAGGCAGATCGTGCTGGAACCCAACGGTGAGTGTCAGGGTGGTCGAGATGGCGGCGAGGGCGCCCAGGATGAGGGTCATGATGTGCCCGGCCCGTCTCCCCCCGACCAGGAACATCGACCCGAGAGCCAGGAAAGGGATGTTCAGGACGGCGCCGAAGAGGAAAAAGACCCGGTAGGCGGCTCCGGTCCAGCCAAAAGTGACTCCGTAGAACAGCGCCCAGGTGGCTATGGCGAACATCGTCATGCCGGTCGCATAGGCGGCGATGTGGGGCCGCGGGCGTCTCCGGTAATCGCCCCACAAGTCGATGGCGAAGAGAAGGGCCGCCGTGCCGGCAAGGGCCGCGAGGAATGGGTCCATTTCGCCCTGACCCTACGTGCGAGCCGCAAATACGCGGGCGTGGATCGCTCGCACCCGGATCTGATCACCTATTTGATAGGACGGTCGGGGGCCAATTCGGGACCTGACATGCGTCCCGCTGCCTAGCGACACGGTGATGAGCTGATCGTGACCGAAGAACTCCGACCTGGAGACCACGGAGTTGGGTGTCTCGCCCATTGAGATCTGCACGTCCTCAGGCCTGATCACAACGACAACCGGTCCCTTGAGGTCGGTTTTGAAACGGCCCAACTCGGTCTCGGCGTAACCGCGATGTGCGGTGGTTTGGATGACGTCCGAGTCGCCGAGGAACTCCGCCACCCACGGATCCGCCGGCTCGGTGTACAGCGCGGCGGGGGAGTCGACCTGAACCACCCGGCCCTGATACATGACGGCGACGAGGTCGGATGTTGCCAGCGCCTCTTCCTGGTCGTGGGTGACGAGTACCGCGGTGGTTCCTGCCTCGGCGAGAATCGCCTGCATCTCGCGACGCACCCGGTCGCGCAAGTTGGCGTCGAGGTTGGAGAACGGCTCGTCGAGGAGGATCACATCGGGTTTGGGGGCGAGCGCCCTCGCCAGAGCGACGCGTTGCTGCTGGCCGCCCGACAACTCGCTGGGCATACGGCTGCCCAGCCCTGACATACCCACCAATTCCAGCGCAGAGTGGGCCCGCCGGGGATCGGATCCTTTTGTCAGTCCGTATCCGACATTGGCGGCGACGTTCATGTGCGGGAAGAGGGCGTAGTTCTGGAAGACCATGCCGACCCGCCGCTTCTCAGGAGGAACGAACGACTCGGGGCCCTGAACGGTCCGGCCCCTGATCTCTACGGTGCCCGTCGAATCCTCGAATCCTGCGATGACCCGGAGTGCGGTGGTCTTGCCACACCCGGAAGGGCCGAGGATCGTCAGCAGGCTTCCCTCCCAGACGTCGAGGTTGAAGTCGTTGAGCGCGACTACCTCCCCGAAACTTTTCGAGAGGCCGCGGGCGCGAATTGTCAGTCGGTCAGTCGCTGAGGTCACGATATGTCAGGGCCAAGAGTGGCACGATCGAAACCGCAAGGAGTACCAGGCTCGCCACACTGGCCCGCGTGTAGAACCCCTCGCCGGTAGCACTCCAGATCCGAATGGCCAGCGTTTCGAACCCGTTCGGGCGCAGCAGCAGCGTCGCAGGAAGCTCCTTCATCACCGAGAGGCTGACGAGCGCCGCGCCGGCAAGGAGGCCGGGCATGGTTATGGGCACTGTCACGCGCCTCAATGTTGTGAGAGCGCTCTTGCCCAAGCTGCGCGACGCCTCCTCGAGGTCGGGGCTCGATCGGCGCAGGGAGTCCTGGACCGTTGAGACGGATTGCGCCATGAACATCGCGACGTAGGCCAGGATCAAGAGGGCCAGAGTCTGGTACATGGGCCGCAACCAGATCAGGGCGAAGGTGATGACGGCCACGCCTACCGTTATGTGGGGAAGGGCGTAGACGCCCCACACGGAAGACTCGACTATCGGCGATGCTCGGTTACGCCGCCAGGTCGTGACCATGGCGACGGGGAGCGAGGCCGCTGCCGCCAGAACTGCCGCACCCAGAGACACTCCCACCGACCTCAGGGCTTCATCCCAGAAGGTGCCGAGATCAGCGCCGGCGCCCAGCCCTCTGAAGAGCCAGAAGGCAAGCACGGTGATCGGGATGACCAGGGAGAACAACGAGTAGATGGAGAGAAACCCGACCGACAGGTATCTGGTCGAGTTGCGGAGCCGGATCAGATCCCGGCGCCGCTTCGTTGTTCCGAGCTGATAATCGGCCCGTGTCCGCGTTCTCCGCTCGACAAAAAGGATCGCCAACGCGACGACCATCAGGATGAGTGAGAGAGCGGCCGCCGGGCGACGGTCGATCTGACCCTCGTAGAGCGTGAATATCGCCCGTGTGAAGGTGTCGAATCGAAGTAGCGACACCGCGCCGAAGTCGCTGACCGTGTAGAGCCCGATCATCAGACCCGCCGAAACGAGGGCCGGTCGCAGCTGGGGGAGTGTGATGGTCATGAACACCCTCCGTTTGCTCGCTCCGAGTCCCACAGCAGCCTCCTCGGTCGCCGGATCGATGAGGCGGAGCGCCGGCGACACGATCAGGTGAGCCATCGGGGCGAGAAACACCGAGAGTGCCGTCCAGGCGCCGACGAATCCGTAGGGGGTCGGTATCTCGATTCCCAGCCATGTTGAGATCAGGCCCGCCGGGCCCGTCGCGCCGATGATGGTCAGTGCGGCCATGTAGGACGGGACCACCAGGGGCATCGCCGCGATGATCATCCACACCCTGCGGCCCGGGATAGCCGTTCGGCTGGTCAGCCATGCGGTGGCTGTTCCTATCGCCAGCGAGGTAAGCGTCACGGCTGCCGACAGGGTGAGCGTGTTGACGAACAACTCGACGAGACGCCCGAATGGCACCGTCGTTCCCGTGCCCTTGGTGATCACCTGCCACGCCAGGCTGACCGGTGGGACCAGGGCAGGTATCAGGATGATTGCGGTGGCGATCCACCATCCACGGCTCGACCGCTGCATCTTGGTCGACGATCCCGGGGTCTCGACTTGAGCGGTAGCTGGCCCGGCTGTCATTCGGTCAGACCAATCCGGCCTCTGTGACGAGCCGTGTCGCGTCGTCGAGGACATCGGCGAGCTGTGACAGGTCGATGTCGGGAGCGTTGATCTCGCTCAGCGACGGCAGGCCAACGGCGGGGTCGATGCCGGCAGTCATCGGGAACTCATACGTCTCGGTGGCGAAGTAGGTCTGCGCCTCGTCAGACAACAGGAACTCGATGAACTCTTGGGCCGCCTCTGCCATGTCTGAGCCTGCGATGATCCCGGCCCCGGCCGGCATGACGAGCGAGCCGACGTCTCCGGCCGGGATGAACCAGTTTTCGGAGTTGCTGCCTTCACCCTCGGCCCGGAGCCGGAGGAGGTAGTAGTGATTGACGAGGCCTCCCCCGACCTCACCGGCGTCTGCGGCGGCGACGATGGGGCTGTTCTTCGGGTAGTCGATGGGGTCGTTGGCAGCCAGGGCCTCGAGCCACTCGAGGGTGGCGGCTTCTCCCCGTTCGAGGATCATTGCCGACACGAAGGCCAGGAACGAGCCGTTGGTGGGGGCCACGCCGACCTGGCCGCCCCATCTCGAGTCGGTGACCTCGTCGATTGTCTGCGGCAGAGCGATCGGGGTCGCGGTGTTGTAGACGAATGTGCGAACGCGGCCGGAGGTGCCGACCCATCGCCCGTCTCGATCGGCGAATTTGGGGTCGACGAGGTCGAGCAACGATGCATCCAGTTCGGCCATCAGATCCGAGACCGATCCGAGAGAAGCCGGGTCCTGGGCGAAGAAGACATCGGCGTCGGTGGCGTCACCTTCCTGGAGGAGGGTGGCGGCGAGATCTGTCGAGCCTGCGTAGCGGACCTCGACTTCGATGCCACTCGACCTGGTGAAGCTTTCGATGAGGGGCTGGATGAGCTCCTCGGAGCGCCCCGAGTAGACGACCAGTGGCCCTTCTCCATCTCCGGTGGCGCAGGCGGACAGGGCCAGGGCGCCAACAATGGCAAGGGAGACGAGACGTTTCACGACGATCCTCCAGCGATCGTTAGGTAGCTAACGATGAAAGCTATTACCACTACCGGCATAGTGCAAATAGCAATTTCTCTATGGTTCTCGGCTCATGACACCGGTTACCGTCCAATTTCTCAAGAACCCCGATCACCTTCATTGGGGATTCGAGGCCTTCCGATTGGGAGAGGATGAGTATGGGATGTGGATCGCCGTGCCGTCGGGGTCCAAGCGGTGGAAGGGAGATCTCGATGTGCGCCCCACCCGGGAACCGGCTGTCTTCTGCGCCCCCCATGAAGGCTGGTGGCATCTTCACTACAACGGCTTGACCACCCAGTTCTCCCATTTCGTAGACATCGTCACCCCGCCGGTCTGGGTTTCGGACAAACGGTACGAGATGATCGACCTGGACCTCGATGTAGTGGTCCGACAGGACGGGACCGTCGAGGTGGAAGACGAGGACGAGTTCGAGGTTCACCAGGTCAAATACGGGTACACGCCCGAGATGATCAAGCGAGCCGAGGACGAGACGGCGGCCGTCGTCGACTGGCTCCACACCCGGCGCGAGCCCTTCTTCGATGTTGCGGAGAGCTGGTTGTCCCGGCTCTGAACCCACCGGAGTGCACTCAGTCGGTCTCAGCCCGATTCACTGCACGCGAGACGAGATGGGGGTTGTGCGGCCGGCCTCAATACCGAATGCTGGGTCAGGTGGCAGGGGATTCGTCTCGCATAGATGAGCTAGCTTCGCGCCAGTACGGCGTGTTCAACTTCCGTCAGGCGCGTGATGCCGGATTCGACGGAGACGCTGTGGCGGTGCGCGTGCGCAATGGTGCCTGGGTGCGGCTATGTCCGGAGGTCTATGCGGTGGCCTCGGCTCCGCCTAAATGGGAGCGTCAGGTGTCCGCCGCCGTGCTCAGTCGACCCCGGGCGACCGTTGCCGGTCGGTCTGCCGCCTTCCTGCATGGCATCGATGGCTTCGGTTTCACGAGGCCGGTCATCATGATCCCGAGCTCGGGCAACGCTCGGTCCCCGATCGCCAGAGTGATCAGATCGAAGTTCTTCGACATGGTGGCGACCGAGCGGGTGGAAGGTCTCTTGACCACGACGCCCGCAGAGACGCTTCTCACCCTCGCAGCGGAGCTGCGGCAGCGTGTGTTGGAAGACGCCCTCGACGACATGATCCTCACCGGCAAGGCCCGGTTGGGAGACTTCGATCCCATCTTCGACCGGATTCTGGGGGCGAGACAGGCGGGCGCCGGCCGGTTGGGGAGGGCTCTCGAAGCCCGACAGCCGGGTTCCTACGACGTCGACGCCACCTATCTGGAGCGAATGCTCCATGGGGTCCTGGCCGATCCGGCCGTTCCCGAGTGGACAACCGAGTACCCGATCTCGATCAACGGGACACCGGGCCGTGTCGATGTCTTCATCGCCGTGTGGGCACTGGCGGTGGAAGCGGACAGCCGTCGATGGCACGCCCGCCAACGAGACCAGGAGAGCGATCGGATTAGGGACAACGCCCTCGCCGCCCAAGGGATCCAGGTGCTTCGCTTCACCTACTCGATGTTGAAGGAGCACCCGGAGCAGTGCCTTGCCACGCTCCTCGCTGTCGGCGCCCACCGGAGTGCACTCAGTCGGTCTTAGACCGACTCACTGCACGCGAGACGATCCAACCGGTGGGCTAGCCGACCAGCAGGGGGATCTCCACCTCGTCGCGCGAGAGCCCTCCGTGATAGCAACGGAGACGCTTGTCGAACCCCTTGGGGATGAACACGCGGTCGTCGGGAGCCAGCAGGACCCGGTCTCCCACCCGTGCCGCCGCCTGATCCGTCGGGGTCGGTCCGAGCAGGGGCAGCGCGGCAGTCAGGTCACCGCCCACCGACTCTGCAAGGTCTGCCATCAGGTCGCGGTCGCCCCACAATTGGACTCCGCGAGTGTCTCCCGCAAACCGGAGCGGGTCGAAACGGGGTTCCCTGATCAGCACCTTCTGCTCATCCGTGAACTCGAGGAGACCGTGGTCGGCGGTTCCGAGCAGCGCGACGTCAGGTGGCAGGGCCGCGGCGATGCCCTCCCAGATCGTCGTCGCTGTGCTGATGGCCTCGGCGAACTCCTCGCTGTTCAGCCCGTGGACGTGCCCGGCGAAGTCGACGTGGGGCACGTAGGTGAAGATGAACCGGTTGGGTTCACCGGCGAGTTGGACCGTCGCATCCACGATGTCTCTCTCGTCCCAGGCTCCCTCGAAGCGAGCACCCCGGTACAGGACGCGGGTCAAGGGGCTTCCAGAGAAGTCCCCGGGCTGAACCGTGATCGGCTCGACACCCGATGCCCGCAGCCGTTCCCACAGGTTGGGATTGGGAAGGAACGATGGATAGTCGTATTGGACAGGCTCCCCGGTGACCCGAAGCCATTTCAGCGAATTGACCACCAAACCCAGGTCGGGCATCCAGTTGAGGTGGGCCACCTGGCCGTGCAGTGAGGGGGGCAGGCCGGTGGCGATGGTCGCCAGAGAGACACTGGTCGTTGTTGGGAAAGGGGCCTCCAGGGTTCCTTGGTGAGCCGACCTGAATGTCCCGGCACCCCGATGGGCCAACTGTGCAGTCCCGAGTCCGTCGAACAGGACCAGCACGTATGTCCTGGCCCCGGGAACGGCATCGGCGAGCCGGGGAGACAAGCCGGGTGATGGCGAAGACCCGGTCATACGCCCCTCGACTTCGGCGATGAGATTGACCAGACCGGAGCCGTCATAGGAAGGGGCGTTTGCCATTGAAGGCAGGCTAGATCGTTGACTTCGACCATTGCCCCGTGGCGCGTATACTCGCCGCCGGTCAACCCGTTAGAGGCATGAGCACGTATTTCGAGAGTTATCTCACTGTGGGCGCATTCGTCGCCATGGGCGCCGTTCTCGTTATGGGGATGTTGGGCGTGGCTTCGATCCTTCGCCCTTCGAACCCCACCAAGGCCAAGAAGATGACCTACGAGTGCGGTGTCGACCCGGTTGGCACCGGCTGGAGCCAGACCTACATCAGGTATTACGTGTTTGGCCTTCTGTTTGTCATCTTCGACGTCGAGGCCGTGTTCATCTTCCCCTGGGCGATCAAGCTGGAAGATCTCGGCATGTTCGGTCTGGTCGAGATGCTCATCTTCATCGCAATCCTGGTCCTCGGACTCGTCTACGCCATTCGTAAGGGAGTCCTTCAGTGGGAGTAGTCCAGAAGTTCGGAGTCCCCAAACCGGTTTCGTGGCTCCTGAACTGGTCCCGTCAATACAGCCTCTGGATGTTCCAGTTCGGACTTGCCTGCTGCTCGGTTGAGATGTTGGCGGCCGCCGCTCCCCGCTACGACATGATGCGGTTTGGGATCATTCCTCTCCCGGCCTCCCCCCGCCAGGCGGACCTGATGATCGTTGCCGGCACATTGACCGACAAGATGGCCCCTGCCGTTCGTCGTCTCTACGACCAGATGCCGGACCCCAAGTACGTGATATCGATGGGCTCCTGTGCCAACTGCGGAGGCCCCTACTGGGACTCGTACTCGGTCACCAAGGGTGTCGATCAGATCATCCCGGTCGACGTCTACGTCCCCGGCTGCCCTCCCCGCCCCGAAGCTCTGATGGACGGAATCCTCCACCTTCAGAAACTCATCAAGAACGAGAACATCAAGGAGAAGTGGAATAGGCGTGACCTCGAGCCCGTCTGACACCGAAGCCGCTCCCCATCCGCTTCAGGATTTCGCCGACTCGGTCGCTGAGACCGTGGGAGGCACCGCGACCATCGAGGCCGACACGGTCAAGGTGAAGGTTGCTCCTGATTCATGGGTGAACGCCCACCTCAAGGCCCGTGACGAGCTCAACCTCGTTTTCTTCTCGTGGCTTTCTGGTGTCGACTGGGCCAATGAGGTCGAGGCGGGCGATCCCCTCTCCGAGGAAGTCGAGGAGCGCTTTGAGATCCTGTCGACGGTCGGTGATCTCAGTGAGGGCCGACGAGTCACCTTTTCCACCGACCTCTCCAAGGATTCAGCTTCGGTGGGGACCTTGATCGAGGTGTTCGCAGGGGCGAATTGGCACGAGCGGGAAGCCGCCGAGATGTTCGGCATCGACTTCGCCGGCCACCCCGATCTCAGCCCCCTTTACCTTCCCGAATCGTTCGTGGGGAACCCCCTTCGCAAGGACTATCCGCTTCTCAGTCGTGAAGTGAAGCCCTGGCCAGGGACGGTGGACGTCGAGTCGATGCCTGAGAAGTCGGAACCGTCAACAGAGAATCCGGAAGCCTGATGACCATCGATGCCGACGTGGCCAGTCAGCTCGGCGAGGTTCAAGTCTCGGTAGAGCTCCAGACCGAGGACATGACCCTCAACATAGGTCCGCAGCATCCTTCGACCCACGGTGTGCTCCGGCTCGTTGCCCGCGTCGATGGCGAGCGTGCCTTCGACGTGAAGCCTGTGATCGGATACATGCACCGGGGCTACGAGAAGCTCTCCGAGGTCCGCACCTACCCCCAGATCACAGCACTGATCAACAGGATCGACTGGGTCTCCGGCTACGCCAACGAGATCCCGTTCATCGTGGCGGCCGAGAAGCTGATGGAGATTGAGGTTCCGGAGCGGGCCCAGTACATACGGCTCATCCTCACCGAGATGGCTCGGATCTCATCTCACCTCATGTTCCTCGCCGCTTATCCGCTGGAACTGGGTGCCGGCACTCCTCTCTTTTTCGCTCTCCGTGAGCGTGAGCGTGTCCTCGACCTGATCGAGGGGGTGACCGGTGGTCGGTTCCATCCGAATTTCAACCGAATCGGCGGCGTGAAGCCCGCCGCAGGCTCCGGATCAACGACCCGGAAGCTCGCCCAGGATCTCCCCACCGGCTTCCTCGACGGTGCCCGCGAGGCAATGGACAAGGTTCTCAGTGTGTGCGACGAAATCGAGAACCTGGTCGCAGGCAACGAGATCATCCTGGCTCGCACCAAAGGCGTTGGTGTCATCCCTCCCGAGATCATCGCAGCGTTCGGCGTGTCGGGCCCGACATTGAGGGCGTCGGGAATCCCCTTCGACCTGCGCAACGTCGAGGATTACCTGCCCTACGACAAATTCGACTTCGAAATCCCAACCGGCGAGAACAGCGACTGCTGGGACCGGTGGTGGATCCGCTTCGAGGAGACCCGCCAGGCGGCCATGATTGTCAGACAGGCCATCGACGGCATCCCGAGCGGACCGATCCAGGCCAAGGTCCCCAAGATCATCAAAGTACCGAAGGGCGAGACCTACGTACGTGCTGAGAACCCGAAGGGCGAGATGGGCTACTACCTCATCTCCGATGGGAACACGGGCCCCTATCGGCTGAAGATCCGATCGGCGAGCTTCTCGAACATCTCCATTCTGCCCTGGGTCCTCGAGGGCGCTCTGATCCCCGACATCATCGCGATCATGGGAAGCCTCGACTTCGTGCTCGGGGACGTGGACCGATGAGCACGATTATTGATGCCTTCGCCAACCCCTGGGTGTCCCTCGTTGCGAAGACCCTCCTCGTGGCCATCATGGTGCCGGTTGCCGCTCTCGCGCTGGGGTTCGCCGAACTGAAGCTGTCGGCGAAGATGCAGTCACGGGTCGGTCCCTATTTCGCCGGTGGCCGCTGGGGTTGGGCCCAGCTGATCGCAGACGGCGTCAAGTTCTTCCAGAAGGAAGATCTCATCCCCGAGGATGCCGACGAACCGGTTTTCAAGGCCGCACCGATCCTCGTGCTCGCCGCAACGGTTGCCCTTCTCGTGGTGATCCCGTTTGGCCCGGATCTCATCTTCCAGGACCTCTCGGTCGGGATCTTCTATGCCCTAGCGATCTCGTCGCTCGGCACTATCGGCGTCCTCATGGCCGGATGGTCTTCTGCGAACAAGTACTCCCTGATGGGAGGTCTCCGGGCCGCCGGTCAGCTCATCGCCTACGAGCTTCCGCTGGTTCTCGCAGTCGTCGGGTCCGTCATCATGGCGGAGACCATGAGCATGGGTGGGATCGTCCAGGCCCAGATCGATGCCGGCTTCCCCTTTGTGCTCGTCCAGTTCGTCGGGTTCGTCATCTTCATGATCGCCGCCCTCGCCGAACTGACCCGCATCCCCTTCGACATGCCTATCGCCGAATCCGAGTTGGTGATGGGGTTCGTCACCGAGTACTCCGGTTTCCGCTTCTTGTTCTTCTTCCTCGCCGAGTACGCAAACATGTTCACGATGTCGGCGATCGCCGTCACGCTGTTCCTGGGCGGTTACTGGCTGCCTGGTATCCCCGTGGAAACGCTGGCGTGGGCCGGCCCGTTCATTCTCATCGGCAAGGTGCTCCTGCTGGCGTTCATCATGATCTGGTTCCGCTGGACCTTCCCTCGCTTCCGCGAGGATCAGCTTCAGACGCTCGCCTGGAAGTGGCTCATCCCCCTGGCGTTGGCGAACATCGCCGTCACGGCCGTGTTGAAGGTTGCCCTGTAATGGCACGCACCATTCCCGGCACCGGACTCGCCAAAGGGCTCTGGGTCACCATCACCACGATGTTCAAAACCATCTTCAGGCCGAAGAAGTATCTGGCGACCATCAACTACCCGGTCGAAAAGGAGACTCCCGTGCCCCGTGCGCGTGGGGTCATCGCTCTCGACCAGGACGCCTGCACGGTCTGCATGTTGTGCGCCAGGCAATGCCCCGACTGGTGCATCTACATCGAGGGACACAAGGAAGAGCTTCCCCCGGCCAAGCCGGGGGGCCGTGTCAAGGTTCGCTCCAAGCTCGATCGTTTCGACATCGACTACGCCCTCTGCATGTACTGCGGTATCTGTGTCGAGGTCTGCCCGTTCGACGCTCTCTTCTGGAGCCCGGAGTACGAATACTCCGAATCGGTCATGGGCGAGATGCTTCACGACATGGACCGACTCCAGGACTGGCTCGTAACCGTCCCCGAACCCCCGGCGCTAGAGAAATGACCGTTGTCGATTGGGTTTCTGAGCCCGTCAACTGGGTCTTCACGATCATCGGACTTGTCGTGTTGTTCTCGGGATTCCGGGTGGTCACCTCGAAGAACGTCGTTCACGCTGCCCTCTTCCTGGTGGGTGCTCTTGGCGGGACCGCGGCGCTATTCCTCATGTTGTCGGCGGAATTCGTCGCCTGGGTCCTGGTCCTCGTCTACATCGGGGCCGTGATCGTGTTGTTCCTATTCGGAATCATGATTACCAGAGCCCCGACGGGAATGGACGAAGGCCTCGACTCAGACAAGAAGGTCTGGCCAGCGAGCCTGTCCGGAGCGGTCTTCGTGATGATGTCCTGGGCATCGATCGATGCTTTCGGTACCCAACTCATCGGATCGACGGGCGAACCGGTGCCAACCGAGGTGATCGGCGAATCGCTGCTCGGTCGTTTCGTCATCCCCTTCGAAATCGTTTCGTTCGTGCTTCTCGCCGCGTTGATCGGCGGGATCACACTGGCCCGCCGCGACCTGTCGCCGGCCGAGGAAGAAGAAAGGTCGGCCGTCTGATGCTGCTGACACAGTTCCTTGTCCTTGGCGCGGCCCTCTTCGCCATGGGCATCTACGGTCTCCTGGTCCGCCGGAACATCGTGCTGATCCTGTTGTCGGTCGAACTGATGCTCAACGCCGTGAACATCAACTTCATTGCCTTCGAGGCGGTGCTGGTCAGTTCGGAAGCGATCGGTCACATCTTTGCCATCTTCGTGATCACCGTGGCCGCTGCCGAGGTTGGAATCGGACTGGCAATCGTCTTGATGATCTTCAGAAACCGCAAGTCCGCCAACGTCGACGACCTGAATTTGATGAGATGGTAGGAATGAGAGTTCTCACCAACATCGCGATCATTGCCGCCGAGGAGGTCGAGCACACCGAGATCCTTGCCGGTGACGGCGGATGGTGGGCGGACACGGCCGGGATCATGCTGCTCCTTCCGCTTCTTGCTTTCCTTCTGATCCTTGCCTTCGGCAAGAGGATGAAGAACAACGGCGGTGAGATCGCCGTGGCTGCACTCGCCATCAACCTGGTTTGGGCCTCAGTTCTCTTCGTCATGAACATGACCGAGGGTGTCCTCGACCAGACGACGTTCGAGATCGGCAGGATCGGGTCCGACCTGGTGTTCGAACTCGGGTGGGTCGTCGACGGCCTCTCGATCATGATGTACTTCCTGGTCAGCTTGGTGGGCCTCCTGGTCTTCATCTATGCGCTGGGCTACATGAAGGGTGACGTCAGGGTCGATTGGTTCTTTGCGGCCTTCTCCCTCTTCGCTGGAGCGATGATCGTCCTGGTCGGCGCTCCCAACCTGGTTCAGCTGATCATCGGATGGGAGGGAGTTGGTCTCGCCTCCTACCTCTTGATTGGCTTCTATTGGGAGGACCTGGACAACGTCAGGGCGGGCAACATGGCGTTCCTCACCAACAAGGTTGCCGACGTCGGCCTGATCCTCGGCGCAATCCTCGTAGCCGTGGCCATCGGCAGTTTCGACTTTGGCGACTTGGCCAAAGCGGCTGTTGAGCACTCCGAGGCACTCGGGGGAGTGGCCCTTGCAGGCGGACTGCTTCTGTTCTTCGGGGCGATGGGCAAGTCGGCCCAGTTCCCGCTGCATATCTGGCTGCCTGAGGCAATGGCCGGCCCCACCCCGGTGTCTGCCCTGATGCATGCGGCGACGATGGTCACGGCCGGCATCTATCTGATGGCCCGGGTGTTCCCGTTGTTCCAGAATCTTGCCGAAGAGGCCCGCCCGTTGATGATTGGAATCGGCGCCGTCACCTTGTTCGGCATCGGTCTTCTGGCTCTGGTCGCCAATGACATCAAGAAGGTTCTCGCCTTCTCGACCGTCTCACAGCTCGGCTACATGATGACTGCTATCGCCGCCGGCGGTTACACGGCAGGGGTGTTCCACCTCTTCACACATGCTTTCTTCAAGGCCCTCCTCTTCCTGGGAGCAGGGTCGGTGATCCACGCGGTCCACTCCAACAACATGAGCGACATGGGCGGCCTTCGCAAGAAGATGCCCATCACCTATTGGACCTTCGTGGTCGGCTCCCTGGCGTTGGCCGGCATCATTCCGTTCGCAGGCTTCTGGTCGAAGGACGAGATCCTGGCGACGCTCGGCAGCGAGGGTTACACCGCCGTGATGTGGATCGCCATCGCCGGCGCCTTCGTGACCGCTTTTTACATGATGAGGGCGGTGTCTCTCACCTTCCACGGCACCTACAAGGGCGACGGCCATCCCCATGAATCACCTCGTGTCATGACCTGGCCTCTCGTGGGCCTGGCCATCCCGTCGATCCTCTTCGGCCTCCTCAACATCCCTGGCGTTTCCTGGCCCGTGATCGGCAACTTCACAGAGTGGCTCGGTGTCCGTGTCGTTGCGATGGGTGACCACCATGCCGAAGCAATCGACTACAGCCTGGCAGCGGCCGGTTTGGGGGCTGCCGTTCTTGGCATCGCTCTCGGCTGGATCATCTTCGGCAGGGACAAGGAGACCCAGGCGGACAGAGACCGCTTCGAGATCCCGGTGCTGTATCCGCTGCTCCGCAACAAGTACTACATCGACGATGCCGCCCTCGGTCTTGTTGCTCTCACCAAGGGGCCCCTCGCCAATTTCATCAACTGGACGAACACCTACATCCTCGACGGCTTTGTCAACATGGTGGGAGGCGGGGTGAAGGGCGCCGGGGAGTTCGTTTACGACGCCATCGATCAGAGGGGTGTCGACGGCATATTCAACGGTTTGTCGGCTGTGGCCGACTCGGCCGGCGGGGTTGTCCGCAAGTGGCAGTCCGGCCGGGTCCAGCAGTATGCGGCTGCCTTCGTGGGAGGCGCATTGATCCTTGTTGTCCTATTGGTATTCGTCCTATGAGAAACGGTCCGGTGCCGCATCGAACCCTTAGAGAGGCATAGAGCATATGGAATGGTTTGACACCTGGGGCTTGACGATCATCGTCTTCCTGCCCCTCGTCGGCGCCCTTCTTCTTGGATTCATATCCAAGGAGAACGAGGACGCCCTGAAGACGACGGGACTGGTGACGTCGGTCCTGGCCTTCGTCGCGTCCCTTGTTCTGATCGGACAGTTCAACTTCTCCGGAAGCACCTACAACCAGTACCAGTTCGAGGTCAGCGAGACCTGGATTGGAGCGATCAACGCCAACTACCACGTCGGTATCGACGGGATCTCCTTGCCTCTCTTGGTCCTGTCAACATTCGTGATGGTGCTTGCCGTGATCTACTCCTGGAACCACTGGGAGGAGCCGAAGAACCCCAAGGCATTCCTCATCTTCATGATGATTCTCGCCACCGGCATGAACGGAACGTTTGTGGCCCTCGACCTCGTGCTGTTCTTCATCTTCTTCGAGATCGTGCTGCTGCCGATGTACTTCATGATCGGCATCTGGGGCGACAAGTCGCCACGCAAGGTCCCCGGGTTCAGCAAGGTGTTCGAGACGAGGCTCTATGCCTCGATCAAGTTCTTCCTGTTCACCCTGTTCGGATCGGCGTTCATGCTTCTTGGGTTCCTGGCTCTCTACTTCGAGTCCGGCAAGTCCGATTTTGGACGCACCTTCGACATCCCGCAGTTGACGGAGCTTGGGGCGGCCGGTGCATTCACCGGCACCTTCGCTTTCCTGGTGTTTGGCGCGATGTTCCTCGGCTTTGCGGTCAAGGTTCCGATGTGGCCCTTCCACACCTGGCTGCCCGATGCCCACACCGCCGCCCCGACGGTCGGCTCGGTGCTTCTGGCGGCCATTCTCCTGAAGCTCGGCTCTTACGGGTTCATCCGGATACTGCTGCCGATCCTTCCCGACGAAGCGATCACGTGGGCACCGTTCATAGCAATTCTCGCGGTGATCGGGATCATCTACGGAGCGTTGGCATGTCTTGCCCAAACCGACATGAAGCGTCTTATTGCCTTCTCGTCGGTCGGGCACATGGGCTTCGTGATGCTCGGCATCGCCACCATGACCGATGTCGGCATCAACGCCGCCATCATCGGCATGGTTGCCCACGGTCTGATTACGGGTCTGCTCTTTTTCCTGGCCGGGTCGATGTCCCATCGATACCACACGAGGGAGATGGCCCGTCTTGGCGGGAACATCAAGTTGATGCCGGTGATGGGTGGAATTTTCGCCTTCACTGCCATGGCCTCGCTCGGGCTTCCCGGGCTTGCCGGCTTCTGGGGTGAGTTCATGTCACTGGTTGGTGCCTACAACCCCCTCGCAGGGCTCTCGCTGGGCGTCTTCAGAACATCGATGGTTCTCGGCGCGATCGGCACGGTTCTGACGGCCGGATACATGCTTTGGATGCTCCAGAAGGTGAACCTGGGAGAGCCCAACGAGGAGTGGGAGGGCCATGAGTTCCAGGACGTAGACCGTTTTGAGCTCGCCGCCTGGGTGCCGATGATCGTCCTCATCGTGGTGATCGGGTTCTTCCCGAAGATCATCTTCAACTCAACCACGGACACGGTTACGTCTCTGGTCGACATGGCGTTCAACCCGGAGACCACCGCGTCGGCGGCCGCTCTGATTGGAAAGGGCTAAAGGGATCAAGTGGGCTTTGAGATCGATTATCTAGCGCTCGCACCAGAGCTGATCATCGTGGCGACGATGCTCGTGGTGCTCGCACTCGATCTGACGCTGCCGCGTGCCCAGAAGTACTGGACGGCGACGGTGGCGGTTGCGGGCACGGCGCTGGCACTCGTCCCGTTGGCAGTGATGGTCCTCAACGACGAGACGGTCTCGATGTTCGACGGTTCCTTCGTCGTCGACGAGTTCGCTCTCGTCCTCAAGGGCCTGTTCCTGGTGGCGGCCTACATCGTCTTCTTGATGTCACACAACTACATCGAGTCGGATCGGTACTACCAGGGCGAGTACTACTTCCTGCTCCTCGCTTCGGTCCTCGGGTCGCTCGTCATGGCCTCGTCTCGAGACCTGATCATCCTCTTCATCGGCATCGAGTTGGTCACTGGGCCCCTCTTCCTTCTGTCCGGCTGGCGAAAAGGCGACTCCAAGTCGAACGAGGCGGCAATGAAGTATTTCATTCTCGGAGTCCTCTCCACAGCCATCCTGCTCTACGGAATGTCGTTCCTCTACGGGCTCACCGGCGAGCTCACCTTCTCGGGGCTTGCCGTGAAGACGGCCGAGATGGCCGGTGAACCGGCGCTGACGATGGCGATTCTGTTCTTGATCGTGGGGTTCGGCTTCAAGATCTCGGCGGTGCCTTTCCACTTCTGGGCTCCGGATACATATGAGGGCGCTCCAACGCCGATTACCGCGTACCTCTCGGTCAACTCCAAGGCGGCGGGCTTCGTGGCGATGCTGCTGGTGATGTACATGGCCCTGCCGGGAGCATCGGAGATCTGGGCTCCTGCCCTGTGGATACTGGCGGCGTTGTCCATGACCATCGCCAACCTCTCGGCGTTGCGGCAGACCAACATCGTTCGTCTTCTTGCTTACTCGTCGGTGGCTCAGGCCGGTTTCATGCTCGTCCCGTTCGCGGCCGCAGCGGTTGCGGGCGCCGACCTGGAGGAGGCGTTCTCGGCGACTGTCATCTACCTCGTGATCTATGCGGTGATGAATCTCGGCGCCTTCGCAGTGGTCATCGCCGGCGCCCGGAAGACTCAGTCCGGCGAATTGTCCGCGTGGTCGGGCCTGGCCAAGGTCGACGCCCGCATGGGTGTGCTGGTTGCCGTGTTCTTCTTCAGCCTCGCCGGCATCCCGCCCTTCGCCGGCTGGTTCGCCAAGTTTGCCATGTTCCGTTCGGTGATCATCGCCGGCGGCACATCGACTGTTGTGCTGGCGGTTATCGCCTCGCTGAACGCGGTCCTGGCCTTCTACTACTACGCCAAGGTCGTCAAGACGGTCTGGCTGGACGAGCCGCAGGGGGAGTTCGCCGGCGGCGTTGAGGAGGCTCCGCCTGGCTCACTCCGCCTGGCCCTCGGCATCACCGTGGCGCTCACCATTGCCATCGGCTTCTTCCCCGCAATTGCCACCTTCGTGGGTGAAGCCTCCCGGGTCATCGCCGCCGGAGGCTGATTACGCGTTCCTAATGCTGTGCGTTCGGTATACCGAATCTGCGCCGCGCGGAACGCGCCCATGTCGCCTTGCTCGAACCGGCCTACCCTCCTGATGTGGAAAGCGAGGGAGCGTTGACGGAAGAACATGACACCTCAACGGGAACAGTCTGGGATGAGCACGTTTACAAGATGCTGGCGGGTGCGGCATTTGGCCTTCTTGGTGTTGGCACTGTTGTCTACCACTACATCGAGGGTTGGAGTTGGGTTGACGCTCTGTACTTCAGCACCGTTGCAGTAACCACCGTCGGTTTCGGGGACCTAGCGCCTTCCACCGACGGGTCGAAACTCTTCACCGTCGTCTACATCCTCTCCGGCATTGCAATCATTGCGACCTTTCTCAGGGCAAGGCTCGAATACCGACATGCGAGGCGCACCCGACGACGTTCCTGACGAAGAGCGATAGAGGCTTTCCCAGAGTTATCGCAGCCTGTGCGACCAGGCCGCTCCTTGCTTCCGCCATGACTTCAATCGTTTGCCTTGTCGGGCACACGCTGCCAAGGCCACCTTCCTTCGACCTCCAGAACCAAACTCCAACTCAGGAAGGTTCTTATCAGCACCAGAAGCCCGAGAACGCCCACGTTCTCAAGTGTCGCCTCAAGGGTGACGGTTTTGATGATGTCGGCAGCGATCAGGAGATCGAGTCCGATGAGCAAACCCCGTGCCATGCAGCGCTTGAACGTCCCGAACTCCACGGTCGCGTCTGAACGGAAGCGCACAACCAGCCCTCCTGAGACCGAGATCACCACCGCGATGACATCGCCACTCCCTCGATCACTTCAGAGACCACTCGCGCTATCTCAAGATCTCCGATGGTCAACTCACTCACCCGGTCAAGCCTGGCACCAACCCCCGCTGACAACCAGCATCATGTCGCTCTTCTGCCGTATCCGCGGGTGGTCTGGCGGGGGTCGGGCTCGAGATCGGAGAGTCTGCTTGCCTCAGCGCCAGTCGAGATTGCTCACCTCGATTGGGTCGGTGATGCCCTTGAGCGTCACCGGCCGCTTCTCGCCGGAGGGATACGGAATCGGCCCGGCCGCCTCCAGGGTGGTCGCCGAGACGACGACCTCCTCGGCATCTGCGATGGCCCCAATCCGCGCCGCAGCGTGGACACCACCGCCGGAGTAGTTGCCTGCTTCACGAGTTGCTTCGGCCTGATGTACTCCGATTCGAACCAGCGGGGCGAAGCCACTCTCACTTCTGTGGCGATTCAACCGCCGTTGGATGTCGACGGCACACTCGATGGCCTCCCGGGGAGCCGCAAACGAGGCAAAGAAACCATCGCCGGTATGTTGGACAACCTCTCCTCCCACTTCTCCGATGGCCGACTTCAGAGTGTGGTTGTGCCAGGCGAGGAGCTCTCTCCACGAGCTGTCACCAATGAGTCCGATCAGCTCAGTTGATTTGACGATGTCCGTGAACATGAATGTCCTGGTGACGCGGGCGTCCTTGGATATCGGGGCGGTCTCGTCTTCCGGGAGGAGATCTCCGATCCGATCTGCCTCGGCCGCTGCCCCGAGTTCGACAAGGGCGACCCTCGCGGCCTTGAGCTCGAGACCAGCTCCTCTCTCGTCCCCGACGCCTTTCCGCGCCTTACTGAGTAACACGCGGGTGCGGGCCATCTCATAGGGAAGGCTGGAGCGCTGACACATCCCGCGGGCCCGTTCGAGGCGACCCACCGCGACGTCGTAGTCGCCTTTGGCCAACGCAACAGAGCCTTGGCACGCTTGCGCCGACGCTTTCCAAACCGCGCTGTCGAAGGCTTCGGCGATCTCGTCCAACTCATCTGCCGCCGACGAAGCCAACTCGATGTCCCCGGCGGCAACGGCAATCTCAACCAGAGCCGGCAGAAGACGTGCCCGCGACGGACCACGCCAGGCCTCATCGTTTGCTTCGGCGTCGCGTCGGAGAGCAGCGCTAGTGATCGACGAGAGCGCACCCTCAACGTCACCCCGATCGAGCATCAGTAACGAAATGCCCGGCTGAGCATCGTGGCCACCTGCAAAGGCTTCTTCGTACTCCCTCTCGGCGCCATCGAAGTCGCCCATACGCCGTCTCACCTCGCCAATCGAGTAGTGAGCTGATCCGAGATAGTCGACAAGTTGGAACTTCTCCAGCTCGACGCACGCCCGCCTCGCCTCCTCCTCGGCGTCCGGCCAGGAGCCGTGGATCATCTTCAGCTCGGCGCGATGCACCTTGCAGGCTCCCGTGTATCCGGACACCGAGTTGGCATGCATCCAGCGTTCCGCCTCTTCGGTCCACTCCTCGGCGCGTCGGTAGTCTCCGAGATTGCGACAGGCCGCAATCGTGTTGCAGTAGACGTCACTGGTCATCCGCAAGTCGTCGCCGGCTATCGCCATCACCATGGATTCGTCCATCAGACTCAAACCCTCACGCCAATCACCCCCCTGGATCATGGCGAGACCCTTGAAACTCATCGCAACCGACTGAGTGCTGCGGCTGTCGATCTTCGCCGCGAACTCGATGGCGTCGTCGCACATCTCGATCGCCTCTTCGACCGCACCCTCGTTGAACAGAGCCATGCCGACATGTAGGAGCCTCAACCATGCGTGCCCCAACGATTCAGGAGCGCCGTCGAGGAGCTTCTCTGCGCGGGCCAACCATCCGCCGGCGACTGCAAACGTCTGTCTTCGTACGGCGAAGTAGGCCAACAGGGCGGAAACCTGACCTGCCTCGGCCGGACGATCGGCTGCGACAAGATTGGCAAAGGCGGTCTCAAAGGCCTCGATTGCCTCATCGAAGCGCCCGGTCCAATAGAGGGCGTCCGCCTTCAGCAGAGCGTCGTCTGGTTCGAGGGACTGGGTGTCGCCGTGAGCCTCGAGCATCTCGAGAGTTCGATTCCAGTCATGGGACGCGTACGCAGCCTGAAGCTCTGAGGAATCGACTGTCACCACCACCATCCCACTGCCATCCTCAATACCCTACCGATGAGACTCCCGACGTGGCCCATGCCGTGTAGCACTGGAAGATGAGTCGGTGGGAGAAGATGATCGGCATCCGACAGGGTGAACGCGGGCTAGCTCTTCGGATCGTCGCGGTGTTCGCACTCACCCAGTCGACGCACGCCCTCGGGTCGAAGCAGAGCACTAGTCGCCGGATCGATGGCTCTATCCGTTCTGGACCATCAATCGATAGTCGTCTGCTGTGCGACACGAGCGTTGTTAGGCGCGCCGTGCCGCCCTGCGCGCAAATACGGCCATCGTCATGTTGATCCCAGCATGGACGACGAAGGGAACCCAGATCGATCCGGTCTCCATGCGGAGCCAGACAAGGCCGGCGCCGGCAAGACCCGTGGCAAGGACGGTTATCGCAACATGTGCAGCGTTCGCCTGACCGGAGCGGCTTGATGCCTGGGCTTGATCGAAGCCTGGGCCCACATGCCAGAAGCCGAAGAGGATCGCCCCGCCCCAGATAGCGACGGAGGGTGGATACAGAGCCATCAGCGCGGCGTGGAGGACCCCTCGGAAGAACGCCTCCTCGATGAGGGCCGTCATCACCGGGATTCGAATGAAGATCTGAGTGAACGCCTGAGCCTTCCCAAGAGAGCCGAGCCGCGGGTCAGCTAATTGGTGTCGCAGCTCCGGCCGTCCGAGCATGTAGGCACCAATTGCAGACATGACCAGAATCGTGGCGATTCCCCAGGCCGCGACGAGGGCCGGCGCGGGAACTCCGAGGCCGATGGTCTCGAACCCGAAGATCCATCCGGCTCCCACGGTCAGAACCGCTCCGGTGATTCCTGTGAAGAGCGGGGCCCAGAGAGTCCTGCGCCGTCGCGGAACCAACAAATAGACGATCGTCTGAAAGACGACCGCATAGGCAGCGAGAGGGGCGACGGTTGATACGAGGGTCATTGGGGGTGGGGCGCTTCGCGCCCATGAGGATTGGACGCTACCTGACTCCGCCAG
The DNA here is from genome assembly GCA_034658975.1 of Actinomycetota bacterium. Classification (GTDB taxonomy): domain Bacteria; phylum Actinomycetota; class Acidimicrobiia; order Spongiisociales; family ZC4RG35; genus SZUA-217. The sequence goes on along the minus strand of JAYEGJ010000030.1, from coordinate 8,112 downwards.
GTTCCCCCTCATTGCGATCATATGATCGAGTTCTGGCGCGGCTCCTATTGGATCGAGCCGCTCATCTGGTCGATCGGTGACTCGATCTCATCGGGATCCTTGACCTTGATCCGATTGGCCCGGTCGAGCTCACGGGCGATGAGCGTGTCATGAATCGCCTGCCTTTGCTCATCCGTGACCGGGGGCAACCCATAGGCAGCCTGCACGAAGTCAGCCGTGTCCCCCCTGTAGTCATGACCGAACGATTTGAACTCGCCGGGTACCGTCACCATCGCATTCATGGCGTCGATCAAAACCTGGATGAATGAAATGACCGGAGTCCAGGACATCTGTTCCGGCACATTCCGTCCGCGTTCTCCGTCGAGCCACTCGGGCTTCTTCACAGCCATGCTCAGCGACATCGCCGATATCGGGCCGTTGTCGTGATCGAGCTGAGGCTAGGAACATTGCCGGCGAGTCACACGACGTCAGTGGGCCTGGTGTGCCCGGACCCATTCGAGCGCTTCGATATGGGCTCGCTCGACCAGGCCGATCGGCCATGAAATACCTAGGGATTCCGACCGAGCGCCCCGTCCAAATCAACTAGGTTTCCCGCGGTGCGGGAGGATCTTCTCAAGGCGATCGCCGGGATGGCGGATGACGACGGGTCCTCTGTGTCCCGGATCTCACTCCAACCAGGGGCAACCCTCATCGAGGAGGGCGAAGAAGCCTCTTCCGTTTATGTGCTCCTCGAAGGCGCCCTGACCGTCGTCCGCTCTGTCAGCGGCGATACGGCAAAACTGGCCGAGATCAGCGATCCGGGCTCCATCGTCGGGGAGATGGTGTCGATGGGGGGAGGGACACGGTCGGCGACGGTCGAGGCGCAGACAGAAGCAGAACTGCTCGCATTTCCAGCCGAGGAGTTTCGTCGACTGCTCGAAGACGAACCCGACTTCACCCAGGACCTGGTTGCTCTGGCAATCCGGCGAGCCGAGGAGAGCGAACTGGCCGAGCTTCTCGCCGATCACTTCGGACTCGTCCATGACGATCTACTCATGTCGACCTGCGCCGCAGTCGACTGGCGACGCCTTGGTCGTGGAGAGGTCCTGATCAGCGAGGGGGACACATCCGACGCCGTTTACTTCGTGGTCAGGGGAAGGCTGGAGGCGACTCGGTTCGATACCACGCTGGACACCGAGGTGACCCTGGGCGAGGCGTCCAGGGGCGACGTCGTGGGTGAGATGGGGCTGCTCGGGGAAGTGCCGCGGACAGCCACTTTGACGGCCGTTCGAGACACGGTTGTTGCACGCCTGGAGGAGCAGGCCTTCTTCGGCCTGGTGGACCGACAGCCCCGTCTGATGATCCAGGTTTGCCTCAACGCCGTCGCTCGCGCCGAGAATCGGAGGTGGCACGCCTCGTCCAGCTCCGTGCTCGCCCTGGCGGTTTCCGACCGGCTCGACGTCGAGTCCGTGATCGCCGGGATGGAGAAGGAACTTCAGAGGTACGGCAAGGTCGGACTGTTGTCACCCGGCCGGGTGGAATCGCTGCTCTCCGCTCCCGGAGTGGCCAATGCCGGCCGAGGCGAGATCGGCGACGTGCGACTGTCCAAGCTGGTTCACGAACTCGAACTCGAGTCCGACCACATGATTCTCGACGTGGGCAGAACACCGGGGCCGTGGGCCCGCAGGGTCCTGGGGATGGCGGACCAACTCCTGGTGGTGGTCCCCCATGATCTGACCCGGGCCGAGGCATCCCAGGTCAGCGACATGATCGAGAGCGAGTCACACGACGTTCACCGAACGGTAGTCATAACCCATCCCCCGAGTGCCGAGCCACCCGTTGGATCAGGGCGACTCCGAGACAGGTTCAACGGCTCCGAAGTGATCCACATTGAGCACGATTCGGCTGCCGACCTGGCTCGCCTGGCCCGGGTCACCGTCGGCCGCGGGAATGCGCTGGTCCTCGGTGGCGGTGGCGGAAGGGGGTTTGCGCACATCGGCGTCCTACGGGCTCTGGAGGAACTCGACATTCCCATCGACATCGTTGGTGGAGCGTCCATCGGGGGCATCATCGGCTCGGTCATCGCCGATGCCTGGCAAGCTGATCGAATCGTCGATTGGGCCGGGATGCATTTCTCCAAGGCACTGGATTACACGATCCCTGTGGTGTCACTTATCAAAGGCCGTCGCATCGCCCGCTCGGCGGAGAGCACATTCGGAGACAGGGAACTTGAGGATCTGTGGCACACCTTCTTCTGTGTATCGACGAATCTGTCGGCGGCCCGGATCCACCTGCATCGCACTGGCTCCATTGCGGCCGCGTTGAGAGCCACGAGTGCCATTCCCGGTGTGATGCCGCCGGTCCCGTTCGGGCAGGACCTGCTGGTGGACGGGGGTGTTCTCAACAACCTTCCCATCGATGTGGCGAGGAAATTGACTCCTCACGGGCATGTGATAGCGGTCGATGTGGCTCCGGTACGCGGTCCCGGTGCCCACGGAGACTTCGGCCTATCCGTATCGGGGTGGGAAGCCCTGCGCTCCTCCATCGCCTCGAACGGCAAGCGCTATCCAAAGATGGCGGCAGTCCTGATGAGGTCGATGATCAGCGCTTCGATGCGCGAGCGCGACATCCAGACCGATGCAGGGTTGGCCGACTGTTACCTCGATCTGGACATGAGGGGTGTGGCCATTCTCGATTTCGACGATCCCTCAGGTGTCGCCGAGCGAGGCTATGAGGCTGCCCTTCCGACACTCGAGGCCTGGAATGCCACCATCTAGCCATGTGCCTACTGGGCCGCCCGGCTCCTGCGGAGAGAGCGGTACTCCCTGTCGAGCAACGACCAGAGTGAGTGATCGACCCAATTGCCGCGAATCAGTAGCTCCTCGCGAAGCACGCCTTCGCGGGTGAACCCGAGTTTCTCGGCCACGCGATCCGAAGCGTCATTCCCGATGGCGATCCGCAGAATCGCCTTGTGATACCCGAGAGAGCCGAATCCCTCTTCGAGCACACTGTCCAGCGCCTCGGTGCAGACCCCGTTGCTCGTTCTGCCGGACTTGACCCAGTATCCGATTTCGCCGATCTTGCCCAGCTTGGACACGGTCCAGACCGAGATGTTCCCGATGTGCGTACCCGGATCGTCCTTGAGTCGGATCGAGTAGTCCCAAGCCCGCTCCTCTTTCCAGGCGGATATTGATTCTCGTATGAAGGCGGTGGTGTCGCCGGAGGTGTAATCCAGGCGGGCCCACGGAAGCCATTGGTTGAGATCGGTCAGGGATGCCCTGATGGCATCGTCCAGCGTCGTGGCATCACGCCGCACGAAGCGCTGAAGGATCAGGCGTTCTGTCTCGAGTTGGGCCCTGGGCACCCCGAACAGGATATTCAGCCATCGAGATACTCCTAACCTTCACAACAACAAATGTGGAAGGACCTGAAATACCTCGATACGTATCCGGAGCCTGATGAACGTCCGATGGCGGCGGTCCTGGCCCCGTTGTTCGAGGACGAGGACGGTCACATTCGAGTTGTGCTCACCAAACGCCCGGACACGATGCCGACTCACGCCGGCCATATCGCTTTTCCGGGAGGGCGCCCCGATCCCGGAGACGATGGCCCGGTTGGCACGGCCCTCCGCGAGGCACACGAGGAAGTGGGCATCGACGCCCATCAGGTGGAGGTGCTGGGATTCCTGCCTCCAATCGACACGGTGGAGTTCAACCTCCTTGTGGTGCCGGTGGTCGGGAGGGTCTCAACACCTCTAGGACTGGTCCCTTCCGAGCGGGAGGTTGCCAAGGTCTACACCCCGCTGCTTTCAGATCTGGCCGATGCCACTCGCTGGTGGAACGTCCCGTGGAATGGTTGGAAGGTCTGGTACTACGACCTGGAGGGCGACACGCTCTGGGGCGCAACTGCCCGCATGGTGCGCCAACTGGTCGGTCTCGACGAATAGCTCTGGCGGCCTTCAAGGATTCGCGGCCCAATTGCCGATGAGCCAATGTGACGTCGCGCCCCGAGGTTGGCCAGCCCCGCTTCGAGTTCTCGCTGCCGCTTATCGAGTCGGACTCCCTCAATCCCGTCGAGCCGGTAGTCGCCACGACCGCCTGAACTCACTCCCCGGTTGTCACAGCTAGCGACCACGGAGTCATAGAATCCTTCACTGGGGTCATGGGTAGTTCTTCTCACCTTCGCAAACGCTTGCTCATCGGCGGCACGGTCATCCTGATCGTGCTCATCGCCGCCGGTGTCACCTTCGCCATGTCCACCTGGAGCGAGGTCAATCGCGTCACGATCGATCGTTCGGACATGTCCTCTGACGCGCCAGAGGCGGCCGCTCCCGATGAGGACGCGACAGCGGAGCCTTCTGGTGAGTCCGATGAAGGCGAGCCCGGCTTCGTCGAGCCGAGCGATGGCGTCGACGTCTTCTTGCTCGTTGGTTCGGACTCGAGGAGCGACCTCGACTCCCTGGAGGGTTTTGGAGATTTTGAAGGGACGCGAGCCGACGTTGTGATGCTGTTGCTTCGCACCGAGCGAGAGGCCGCCGTTCTGTCGCTGCCCCGCGATCTCCTCGTCGAGAACATCTGCACCGGCAATGACTCACGTTTGAACGGGATGCTGGAGGGATGTGGGGACGAGCTCAACGGGGCCACGCTGCTGACTCTCACGGTCGAGAATCTGATCGGGCAACGAGTTGATCACTTCGCCATGGTCGACCTTGCCGGATTCCAGGACGCCGTCGACGCCGTCGGCGGCTACGAGATCTGCGTTGAGAATCCGGTTCGGGACGGTCGGGCCAATCTCGAGCTGCCGGCCGGCTGCACAATGGCTACCGGGGACCAGGCTCTCTCGTGGCTTCGCTCCCGTCAGACCCAGGAACTCACAGAGGATGGATGGCGAATCATGGTGGGGGTGAGCGACCTCGCTCGCAACGAACGCCAGCGTGACTTCCTCATTGAAATGATGAGCCGCCTTGCCGACTTCTCCAGCCCTCAGGACATAGCCGCTACGGCTCAGGCTGTCGCCCCCTACCTCACGGTTGATTCCGAGTTGTCTCTCGTCAGCGCGGTGGATCTTGCCTGGACGATGCGCGGACTGGCCAGCGGAGCCCTTTCCCAGCTCGAAGTCCCGGTCTACGACTACCTGACCGACGCCGGGGCATCCGTGCTCCTGCCGGTGACGCCGGTGGATCAGATCGTTGCCGGATTCGTGACTCCGGAGACCGCCGGCGGCTCGAGTCCTCAAGCTGCAAGCTGAGAGGCAGCGGACGACCTATACCTGCCCTAATGTCGCCGCCGGAGCTCCGGCGGCTTTTCTTTGAGAGGACGAGATGACCAACAAGCGAGTGTTTTCCGGGATGCAACCCACCGGGGAGCCCCATTTGGGCAACCTGATTGGAGCCTTCAGTAACTGGGTTGCCATGCAGGAGGAGTACCAGACGATCTATTGCGTCGTCGATCTCCACGCCATGACCGTTCCGTACGACCCGGCCGAACTGAAGGTGGGCCGTCATCGTCTGGCCAAGATGATCCTGGCGGTTGGCGTCGATCCTGCACGTTCCCTGGTCTACTACCAGGCCGAAGTGCCCCAGCACGTCGAGTTGTCGTGGATATTGGGAACCCTTGCCGGGCTCGGGCACCTCCAGCGAATGAGTCAGTTCAAGGAGAAGGCGGACAAGGCCGGTCAGAATCTGAGCCTGCTCGCCTACCCGGTGCTCCAGGCCGCCGACATCCTGATCCACAGAGTCCACGCCGTGCCGGTGGGGGACGACCAGGCGCAGCATCTGGAGCTGACCCGTGATGTCGCGGAGCGTTTCAACAGTCGCTTTGGCGAGGTGTTCCCGATTCCGGAGAGGATCACGCCGACGATCGGGGCCCGGGTGATGTCGCTAACCGACCCGACGAGCAAGATGTCCAAATCTGATCCGAGTGTGAGGTCCCGGATTCTCCTCACCGACACCACCGACCAGATCATGAAGAAGATCAAGTCGGCGGTGACCGACACCGGTACCGAAGTGTCTTTCGACCGGGAGAACAAGCCGGGGGTCTCCAATCTCTTGGAGATGTTCTCCTACTTCAGCGGCCGTGCCATCGATGATCTCGTGGCTGAGTACAGGTCGAGCGGGTACGGAGTGCTCAAGATCGCGGTGGCCGAGGTGGTGGCCGAGGGGGTCAAACCGATTCGAGAGGCCTACGAAGGGATGTCCGACACCGAGGTGGCCGACGTGATGGCGACCAGCGCGGAGAAGGCCCGAGAGATGGCCGACAGCACCATCACCTTGGTCCGGGAGGCCGTCGGCCTCACCTAGCCGAGGCTCACAACCTCAGGTTGTTAGACCCGTATATGGCACTAACCGCCTCGAGAAACGGCATCGGCCATCCGGATGCCATGGCAACACCAAACCCGGCCGTTTCAATCGGCTGCTTCGTAGGCGACCATCCGTGTCACCCGGACAATGTCCCCTGCCCAGTCGCACACCTGGCACCAGGCGTGATAGATCCGGTCGCCGGCGTGCCAGAACTCAACGACGATGCCCTTGGCCAGGTCAGCCCCACAATTGGGACAGAAGTGGGGGATGTCGCTGAGATGAGCCAGCCGGTCCGGATCCCACCAATGAGGGCCACTGAGCCGGACACCCTTGAGGGGCGTGACCGACTCGACGTGGTTTGGATAGGCGGGGTGGGTTCTTTCGGTCAGCTCTCAGCTCCCCGGTTCTGCTCCTCGACTGCAGCGGCCGCATCGATGTGGAGCTTCTGAAGGGTGTCCCTGTCCGGGGAATAGCGGCTCGAGCCCATGTCGATCCAGGCCAGAGCAAAGTCCAGGCCTGCCCCGAACTTGTTCTTTTCGCAGGGGAGCTCGATGCGCTCATGCTTCTCCCTGGTGAAACCGACTGTCGGGTCCTTGCCCTCCGCGACCAGGCCCATCTGCTCCTTATACATCCGGCGCAGCATGATGACTCCCTTGTCGGAGCCACCGATGTGCTCGGCCGTGCGGTCGGTGATGTCGCCCTGGGTCACCCAGGCCATCACATCCTGACCCTCGATGTAGTCGACGATGTGCTCGCCATCCTCATCCAGCCACTTGTACTCGTAGTCGGTCGGATAGATCTGCTCGGGGAACTCGTCGATCCCATCGGGGTGGTGATTGGCGTAGAAGAGCGTCCACGTCGTCGTGTCGTCGATGGGCACCCGGATCTGCATCTGGTCGATGCCTGCACCGCCGACCCTCATGCAGAACGGGAAGACGAGCGGATGACCCACCGCCCAGTCATCGTCTGCCTCCGTCTGGCCCTCGAGGACGCGTCGCTTCAGGATTCCCCACTCCATGGGATCGAAGCCCACCTGCACATGCTTCTTCTGGAACGCGGGAGGAGCCAGGAAGCCTCTCTGCTCGCCGATGAACTTGAAGTAGCGACCGTGCAGCCACTCGACATGGTGAGGGTCGACCGAGTTCTCCATTATCTGGAGCCAGTTGCAGGGAAGCACCGAATGCCCGACATCCTGAAAACCGGCATCGACAAACACGTCGAATCGAGGCAGTTCGGGTGCGGGATCGGGCCCGATGTAGACCCAGACCATCCCACCCATCGCCTCCGCCTTGCCGGCGAACGCCTTGATCCTGTCCTTGAACAGCGAGGCTTCGGGCTCAGCGGGCTGATCGATGCACTGGCCTTCGCAATCGTAGAGCCAGCCGTGGTAGCCACAGCGAAGGCCCTCCTCCTCGACCACGCCATAAACCATCGAGGCGTGGCGGTGAGGGCAGCGCTCCTGCATGATCCCGTAGCCACCCTGAGGGGTCTTCCACAGGGCGAAATCCTCTCCCAGGAGCCGCACCTTCTTGATCGGCCACTCGTCGAGCTCGCGGGTGAACGCGATCGGGTACCAATAATGCCGGAGCAGCTCACCCATCGGTGTCCCTGGCCCAACTCTGGTTAGGGCTTCGTTGAGTTCCTCTTTCAGCATTTCTGGCTCTTTCCCTTGTAGTTGGGGGTGGGGGCCGCCGCAGCGGCCCCCACGATTATCGTCAATCCAAGATGGTCACGGTTCCGGCCGACCCGTCGACGCGAATCCTCTGACCGGTCTTGATGTTCTGGGTCCCGTACGCCGTGCCGGTCACCGCAGGCACCCCGTATTCACGACACAC
>JAYEGJ010000029.1:0-14696 GCA_034658975.1 Actinomycetota bacterium | reverse complement strand
TCGAGAACATGAGCGGCTCCACCTTCGGCTCGGGAGGGGGGACCGATCTGGCCAACCAACTCGGGGTGCCCCAGGTCGGCACGGTGCCTCTCGACCCGGCAGTGGTCACAGGTGGTGACGAGGGGCGTCCGGTCGTGACCGAAGAGGTCCTATCACCGGCGGCGATCAGCTATCTGTCGATCGCCGAAAGAGTGGTGCAACTGGTGCCTCCGGCCGATCTCGAAACCTGCACCGGCCGGATCGCCAAGCTGATTGCGAACCTCGAACACGGAGCGGCCTGAGCGTCAGCCCTTCGGGGGCATCCAAAGATCGATTGCGAACGCCTTTTTCTCGACGCCTGTCACCACGTACGTCGACATGATCTTGTCGGCGATGGTCTGACGCTTGGCGTCGACCAGCGGCAGGAACCACCCAAGCAGGCAAACGATGCTGTCGACGATGTGCAGGAACTTGCGACCAATGCCCGCTCCGCCACCGATCGCGTCCCCCTGCTGGTTGACCAGACGGGTTCCCATGATCGCCTTGCCCGGAGTCTGGCCGGTGGTGCCGTCGAGCCAGCCTATGTAAATGAAGTAGGCGAAGCCGGCGAGCGAGAAGAGGGACGCCAAGGCACCGCCCCGGAATGTGAAGATGGACAGGATCCACACCGGTGCGAAGTCGATGATGTACCCGGCCGCCCTGGTGCCCCACGAGGCGAGAGAAGAGGGAACTGCCGCGGGCTGCTCCGTCGGGAATTCGGGCGGTGTGCTCAAGGGAATATCCTCCAACTGTCAGTTGTCGAGGCGACGATAGACCCCGGAACCGACATCGTGTCGGATCCAGCACACCGAGCCCATGACTAGTCCCTCCGGGGATCTGTGGAACCGTCCTTTCCTAAGGGCCCTCAGAGGCCGAGAATGCGAGAGAACGTGCACTAGAAGCACCGGGGGCTGGGCTTGGGGAGGTCCATGAGAAAGGGATCCGAAAGGATCCCTTTTTCGCGTCCGGGTCAGCCGCAGATCGACTTGACGAGCGGGTAGGGGTTGACCGCCCTGCCCCCGCCGGGGTGATACTCGAAATGCAGGTGGGGCAGCCATTCCGGAGCGTTTCCCGAGCTGCCGTTGTAACCAACGACGTAGCCCTCTGAGACACGCTGGCCCACGGAGATGCTCCCGTAGGAGTCGAGGTGGGCGTAATAGAACTGGTCGCCGTTGTCCGCCCTGAGCCATAGCGAGATCCCACCCAGGCTTCCGGAGCTCATCCGGTGAATGGTTCCCGAGAAGATAGCGACGATGGGCGTTCCCCTGGCGCTGATCATGTCGACGCCTTCATGGGTTCGGCCGCCCGATCGCGTGGCTCCCCATGTATCGGAGAAGGACACCGCTCCGGCCACCGGACAAGCCCCGTTACCAGATGACGGCGGGACGGTCGTTGTCGTTGTCGCGGGAACAGTGGTCGTTGCTGAATCCCCGGCTGATGTGGTGGTCGTCGTGGAATCGTCTGATGCGGAAGGCACCGAGGTGGCGGTCACCTGTGCAGCAGTGGTTGAAGTGGTCGAGGTAGCGCGGGCCGCCGCTTCAGCCTCCGCCCGACGCTGTTCCTCTTCACGCCGAAGTCGCTCTTCTTCCTGGCGGCGACGTTCCTCCACCTCGATGCGTTGCTGCTCGACGAGATCGTCGTAGACCTTTTGTGCCGCAATCAGATCTTCCTGAAGCTGAGCGGCCATCACCTCGAGATCAGCTGTGAGGATCTCCTCCTCGGAGGAGGCTTCGGCGAGACGCTCTGTCTGGCGGGTGAGTTCGCGTCTGAAGATCCTGAGCTGATCGATGACACTGTCGTCGACCCCGGTAACTTCCCGCAGGTACGCCGAGCCGGCCTCGTACTCCTCTTCGGATGCGTTGAAGATCATCGCCAGGGACGCAGCCGAGGTGGAGCCCATGTAGAGCTCGACGGCGACCTGAGCCAGTCTTTCCTCTGTTTCGGCCAATTGGAGCTGGGCGAACTCGATGGATGCCTCGAGGGAAGAGATCTCCTCTTCCAGCTCGGCCTGCCGCGCCCAGCCTGCCTGGACAGCATCCCCGAGTTCTTGGGAGTCGGCGAGCATGTCATTGACCCGGTCTCGAGCGCTATCGATGTCCTCGTCGGTCACCTGGGCTATCGCCGGAGCGGCGACGGCCACAACGAGGAGAGCAGAGAGGATCCTGGCTACTCGATTCATGGGGTGTGGGGAGGCACGGCTATTTGATCTCCGTCTAAGGCTATCCGCCTCTCATCGGTCAGCAACGTGACGTGGGCTGCCACCGAGCGGGCCGCCAGAGGATGGAGTGAGCGATCAACGTCTGCGTATACGACGCCGACTATGTCTCTGATGGTTCCGGCGCCCGCCACGATCGCATCGAAGACCTCCTCATGCCGCTGCATCCGGTGGGCGAGATACCAATCGATGACAGCGTCGGGATCTTCCATTTCGGTGCCATGGCCCGGGAGGAGGCGGGTGAGACCGGTTCCCTGAAGCTTCCGAAGCGAGTCGAGATACGGGCCCAAGTCTTCGATCATCACCGATGAGCCACCGATGATGTGATCTCCCGAGAAGAGGGCATTCCCGGCCCGGAAGCAGAGATGATCGTCGGCATGGCCCGGGGTGTGCACCACATCGATCGCGAGGCTTCCCACATTCAGCGCCGAGCCGTCCTCGAGTCGAACGTCGGGGTCGAACTGCGGGCCCGGTGCATGACCGAAGGCCGGCACCTGATACTCATCGGCCAGCGGATTCGCCATCGGAGCGTGATCGATGTGGGTGTGAGTTACGAGCACCGCCTCGACGGTCCGATCTCCGACCTTCGAGGCGATGGCTGCGAGGTGGACCGAGTCGACCGGGCCTGGATCGATGATGACGACGTTGCCCTGATCGTCGTCGAGGACCCAGGTGTTGGTCCCCGGGCCTGTGAACGGTCCCGGGTTGTTGGCAAGGACTCTCTCGATTCTCATGAGTCCTCCGACGGCACGAGAATCGGAACCAGTGAGCCGTCGTCGGCTCGAATCGGCTCGATAACGGACCTTCCGTCCGCACCCTGTGCCGAACGGATCGCCTCGTCGATGGATGAGCGCAGGGCCAGCCATCTCAAGTGCGCAAGCGTGGGCAAGACCATTGGCCAATCACCTGATTGATATCGGCTCAAGGCGTGCTCCGGTGTAGTCCAGGAGAAGCCCACCAGTTCGTCGGTGTCGAGAGAAACGGCCGGCGTCCCGGTGGTTGCCAGAAGATAGAACCGTGTGTCGAAGCGACGTGGGGCGCCCTCCGGCGTGACCCACCGCGACACGAGTACCAGCGACTCGCTATCGAGTTCGGTGCCCGTTGACGAGAGGTCCCGATAGAGGTCTTCGCCGCGTAGGTCTGGCGATGCGATGACTCCGTTGGGTGTGGCAACGAGGCCTGCCTCCTCGGCCAACTCGCGAAGGGCGGCGGCGCGATGATCGTGATCGCCCCCGTGGCCGGGGACGACGCTCCGGGCCAGTTCGCCCTGGTCAACGTCATCAACACCACCTCCGGGAAAGACGACAAGGCTTCCGAAGAAGCCTCTGGCGTGCCGATGAACCATGAGCACCTCGAACGTCGATTCGACCGGACGGAGCACGATGACCGTGGCAGCGGGATCTGGATGAATGGGCTGATCCACCGACCTCATCCTATGGGCATCTGGCGACCTGGCACACTGTGGCTTGTGAACGACAACCTCTACCGAAGCCTGCCCAAGGTCGACGAGATGGCCGATTCCTACGACGGCCCCCTCCCTCGACCGCTGGTCGTCGAGGCGGTCAGGGCTGCGATCGCGGTGGCACGCGAGGAGATCGCTGAGGGGAAGGAGCCGGACGTCGCCTCAGCGGTAGACAAGGTCCTCCGAGCGTTGGAAAGGTCGGCCGGGACCCGGATCATCAACGCCACAGGTGTCCTTCTTCACACGAATCTCGGTCGTGCCCTTTGGTCGGATCGAGCGGTTGAGGCGGCTGCCGCGGCCGGAGGCGGCTACTCGAACCTCGAACTCGATGCCGAAACCGGCAAGCGCTCCCGTCGCGGTTCCTATGTCACCAGATTGATCGAGACCCTCACCGGCGCCGAGGACTGCCTGATCGTCAACAACAACGCCGCCGCCGTCATGCTCAGCCTGGCGGCCACCGCAGGGGGCAAGTCGGTTCCGGTCGCCAGGGGAGAACTCATCGAGATCGGGGGTTCCTATCGACTCCCAGACGTGATGGAGGCCAGTGGGGCACATCTCGTCGAGGTAGGCACCACCAATCGAACCCGGGCCGGTGACTACGAAACAGCCATCCAGGTGCACCGATGTGGGGCCATACTCATTGTCCACCCTTCCAACTACCGGGTCGACGGGTTCGTGACAACACCTTCGGTTGAGGAACTGGCAGCGATCGCCCGTGACAACGAGTTACCGCTCATCTACGACATCGGGTCCGGCCACCTCGACGAGACGACACCCTGGATCGACGGCCCGACGCCCGGCTGGCTCAAAGGAGAGCCCGCAGCCCGGCAAGCGCTCGAGGCGGGCGCGGATGTCGTCACGTTCAGCGGCGACAAGCTTCTGGGCGGGCCGCAGGCGGGAATCATCGCGGGCTCTTCTGAGACCATCGATCGCCTGCGCTCGCATCCCATGGCCCGGGCTCTGCGTGTCGACGGAGTCACCTACGCAGCGCTGGCCGCGACATTGGAGGCATACACGGCCGACATCCGCGCCATTCCTTTCTGGCGACAAGCCCTCGAGCCGATCGAAGTTCTCGAGGAACGGGCGCGCTCTCTCGCAGACAATGTGAAAGGCGAGGTCGAGGATGGGTTCTCGACGATTGGCGCCGGGAGCGTTCCGGGCACTTCGGTGCCTTCTCCGATCCTTCGACTGGCCGGTGAGGACCACCTGTTCGACCTCTTGCTCGCCGGTGACATCCCCGTCCTTGCGCGGCGCGAAGGCGGCGGGCTCGTCATCGACCTGCGCACGGTGTCTCCCGAAGATGACGCTCTGATCGCCAAAGCCATCGACGAATGCCGCTGATCGGAACCGCCGGTCACGTCGATCACGGCAAGTCTTCCCTCATCCAGAGACTCACCGGCCGAGACCCGGATCGCTGGGCTGAAGAGAAGCGAAGGGGTCTGACGATCGACCTCGGGTTTGCCTGGACACGGCTGCCCAGCGGGACCGAAGTCTCCTTCGTCGACGTGCCCGGCCATGAGAAGTATCTGAAGAACATGCTCGCCGGGATCGAGGCAGTGGACATCGCTCTCTTCGTCGTAGCCGCCGACGAGAGCTGGATGCCCCAATCCGAGGAGCACTTGGCAGTCCTCGATCTCCTCGGCGTCGAAGACGGCGTTATCGCTTTGACAAAATCCGACCTCGTTGACGACGATCTGATCGGACTGGCTTCAGACGAGATTCGAGAAAAACTCGCGGACACGGGCCTGGCCTCCGCCCGCATCATCCCCATGTCGAGCCTCGATGGCGAAGGAGTAGATGCAGTCGCCGCTGAGCTCGACCGTCTCATCGAGAGTGTGCCGGCTCGCGACACGGACCGACCACGATTGTGGGTAGACCGTGTCTTCTCTGCGACCGGTGCCGGAACTGTCGTCACGGGGACGCTTCTCGATGGAAGCCTGTCGGTCGACGACGCGGTCGTGATCTACCCGCAGGGTTCGGTGGCAAGAACCAGGGGCCTGCAAAGCCACGAAAGCGCCCACCAAACACTCGAGCCCGGCCGCCGCGTGGCCATCAACCTCGGCGGAGTCTCCAAGGACGACGTCGAGAGGGGCGACATGGTTGGCCGTCCCGAGGAGTGGGATACCAGCACACGCTTCCTCGCCCGGCTGGAGACGGCTCGGTATGTCGAAGACTTCAGCCGACGCGGAGCGTTCCACCTCCACATGGGCAGCTTGGCTCAGCCCGCCGAGATCGTCGCTTTGGAAGGCACGGCGGCCGTCATTCGAACCTCGAGACCTATCGCAATGGCGGTGGGCGACCGCTTCATCCTTCGTGACACCGGAAGACGGCTGGTGACGGCCGGAGGCGTGGTCCTCGACCCCGAGCCAGGGGCAACCCGGCCGGCGCTCGAATCTGCAGGCGATCTCGACCCAACGGGCGATCCCGACACCATTGCGTCCGCACTCCTGGCCATTCGCGGGCAAGGAAGCGCTCTGCTTCTGTCGGCCCACTCCCTGGGCGGTGTTCCCGGCGACTCGAGAAAGGTCGGCGACACCTACATCAGCGACGCCGCATTCGAGGAGTACCAGACGGAGGCGGCCCGACTGGTTTCAACCGAGCACGAGGTGCACCCGCTCCGGGTCGGGCTGCCGGTGGCAACTCTTGCCGAGAGGCTTGGCGCCGACCAGGAAGTGGTCGACCAGGTGGTCACCGAGACGGCAACGTTGGTTCAGATCGGGCCGGACGTCGCCGTCGCTGGTCGGGAGGTTTCGCTTCCCGAGGATCAGTTGGCCCGGTGGAGCTCAGCCCGGGATCTTCTCGAGGCTGGATTGGATGTCCCCTCAGAAGGAGACCTCGGCCTGGATTCCGAAGTAATCCACTTGCTGATCAGGCAAGGAGAACTGGTGAGGCTTGGCCCAGGCTTGGTGATGCTTCCGAGCCAGGTGTCTTCGTTGAAGGAGATCCTGGGAGGGATGCCCGACGAGTTCACCGTTGCTGATTTCAGGGATGCGGCCGGGTTGTCCCGTAAGTACGCCGTCCCGATTCTGGAGTGGACAGACGTAGAAGGGCTCACCGTCCGGCGGGGGGACGCCCGCACACTTCGGTGAGCCCATCGTGTTGTCTGTGTTGTAGGTCAGCCTGCGATCGCCGCGTTCCGCCGATCGACTTCTGTCAGTCCACCCCAAATGCCGAACGGCTCACGTATAGCCACGGCATGTGAAGAGCAGGGCTCTTGCACGGGGCAAACACCACAGATGGCTTTTGCCTTCATCTCTCGCCGCTCTCTCTCTTCTTTCCTTTCGAAGGTAGAGGGCGGGAAAAAAAGATAGGCATGATTCCCACGACACAGCGCGTTTAGCTGCCATTCGTCCGTGTGGGACAACCTGCTCCTCCCGCTTGTAGCGACAACGGACACGAAGCTAATGAGGAAGTTGCCATCCCACAAGGAAGAATTTGTCAATCCACTTCATATGTTTCGCGATTCGCCTCCAACGGGTCCACCTCGAGGTAGAGCCCGTCGACGCCCGTAACAACGATGGCATCCCCCGGTTGAATGCCCGCTTCCCGGTGCGCCGAGGCCATCCAAGAAGCTGAGTTGACCTCGACTGTTCCATCGGGATCGAACTCCGAAGTTGCCACTCCCTCGAGTCCCACGAGCGATTCACGTCCGATCGTTTGGGTCGACAATCGTGCTCGTTGGACCGTCGGCATGGCGATGAGGAAGAAAAATAGGACGGCTAGGACCGACGGGACCACCAGGAACCACCGCGGGTCGATCAGGCCCGCTCCGTCCACGAGGAACATCCCGCCCACCTGGAGCAGGACGGTGCCCAGAACAGTCATGAAGAGGACTCCGCCCTTCTGATAGGCGGCTGTGAGCAAGATCCATCCGGCGAGGACCAGGCCGAGCGCCCAGCCTCTCGTCGGGAGTGTCACCAGACCCCATCCTGCGAGCAGCAGGGAGATGGCAGCCACACCGGCGGCGACGCCGGGGCCCAAGGCGAAGAACTCGAAGGTGACGATCGACAACCCGATGACAAGGAAGAAGAAGGCGGCCTCGGGGCTCACGGCCAATCGGAAGAAGCGTGTGCCGAGCCCTGGTTTTCTGAAGGTGACCTGCTTGACAGTCACTCCTCCCTCGAAATCCTCGATGGTGGACACTTCGACCTCGCCGTCGGCCGTGGCGAACACCCGGCCGTCGAGAGTCTGGAGGTACTGCCGGATGGTGGCCTGAAGCTCCAGACCGCTCTCTTCGGCTCGAAGCGGCTCGGGGGGACTGATGATCTCGTCACGGATCTCCCCGAGAACCACAGGGTTGAAGTTCCCTATCTCCGATCCGGGAGATATTGCGGATTGGCCCACGGAGTAGACGAGAGGGCCGACTCCGCCGAAGGCCACGGCGGGAGCGGGGCCCACCCAAATCGCAATCGGCAGCGGCGGGCTCTGGAGGACGTCCACGAGGTCGTCATAGGCCGGACCGTCGAGGACCGCCCTCGAGTTGATCTGGACAACGGCCAACTCTTGGCCTACCTCGGCGGCCTGCTCGATCGAGGTGGTGATGAACTCGAGAGCGGAGGCATCGAGTGGACCACTCACGTCGATGACATCGATCCCCCCTCCCGACTCGTGGGCAAACGCGGTCAGGGGGATGGCAACCAGAGCGAGAAGAACGGCGAAGCGACGCACAGCGAGGCAGGTTAGGACCGGGTCGCTACTTGCTCACCATTGCGCCTTCCGACCGTGGGGGCCGTGGAAAACAGTGCCCGGCGCGAAGCTATCGTCACGCACATGGCCAAGGTCCTACTTGTTGCCGACGCGTCTTGGGTCGCCAACGAAGTCAAAGCAGCCCTCTCGGTCGGTGACTGGGACATCGACGAACTGTCCGACCCGGTTCAGGCAACCGGTGTGGCACAGGAGACAAGACCCGATGCGCTGATCGTCGACATGCAGGTGGGGAGCATGGGGGGCATGGCGGTGATCCGTGGGATCCGCGGCGAGATGGATCCCACCGAGCGCCCGAGAATGGTTCTGTTGCTCGACCGATCTGTCGACGAGTTTCTTGCCAAAAGGGCCGGTGCAGACGCCTTCGTAAACAAGCCGATCACCGCTTCAGAACTGCGCAAAGCCCTCGAAGGCGCCTCCACCGACGAAGAGGAGTAGGTCCTAGGGGCAGAGCCCGTCGGGGGATATGCCCCTCCCGCAGATCGTGGTGACCTCAACGGACTTGAGACTGAACCCGTCCGCCGATGGCTGACCAAACACGTGGACGCGGAGACCACGCACCGCGTCGTCACCTAGCCCGACGACGTCGTAGGTGACTTCGCCAAGATCGCCAACCGTTTCATCGACCACCACGACGATGTCCGACGCGGGATCCTCCGAAGCCATCGTCTCGACAACCAGGAGCCCTAGCTCGACCATGGTGTCCGCCATCGGGATCCCACCGAGGTCCGCTACGACCTGCGACGTGAGATCGTCGGTCGCTCCCTCATATCCGATGTAGCGCATGTTCACCCAGCCGGGCATGCCCCCTATCTCAACCGCGATCCAGAACGCATCAGGAATCTGACGCGTCTCCCCGAGAGCGATCATCTCCTTGAAGTCGGCAGCCATCTCACCAACGATGTCCTGATCGATGCCCGGACCGGACCTCAAGTTGAGGACATCGTCGTGTCGGACTCCGATCACCATCAGTACGTCGCCTTCCATGGGACCGAAGTCGATGACCTCGCCGGGCAGGGTGGTGGATGTCGTGCTGGTTGGCACGATCTCGGTTGATGTCGTGGAAATCGGAGGTTGGGTGGTCGTGGTGGCAGCGGGTTCGACTCCCCCGCACGCGACAACTACCAGGCTTACCACCACCGTGACTGCACACGTTTTCAGAACTCTCATCAGCAAACCTTTGCCTTAGAAACGCTTTTCCACGGCAGCCGGGTTCCCGAACCCTCCTACTTGAGACTGAACGGCGGGTACTCGTCGGTGACCAGCAAGGACGCGTATGCCTGTACCCGCAGTCCCCACCTGCCCACGCCCACGACGAAGTCGAACAGTGCCCGTGGGTAACGGCCGGTGAACAGGACGGCGAACCAAGCAATGATGACCGCGAAGAACGCGACGACGGCGAGCACGACCAGCACGAAGAAGTGCGGGATCGCCAACAGCCACTTCACCAGTGGGAGCCAACGGTTGAGGTCCTGCTCGACGTCGGGATAGTCGATCTCGAGATGCACCGACTGCTCATCGACCGTCGACGGATACCGATCGGTGAGGAGAGCCAGGTAAGCGCCGACCCGCGCCCCGAACCTCGCGAACTCCCTGGCGAAGTCGAACCACCAGCGCGGGTAACGCTGCCGAAAGACGATCATCAACATCGTTGCGAAAAAGAGGCCACCGGCGATCCCCCCACCGGTTCTCGACGCCTCGGTCACCAGTTCGCCGGACTCGGTGATCACCCTCGCAGTGGAGGTCGTCGTTGCCGAAAGCACCGACAGGACGATCATGATCGGTATGACCCAGATAAGCCTGAAGAACGTCGTAAAGCGGTCTAGTTTCTCTGGATAGTCGATCTCCAGGCGGGCTGGATACGACTCGGATTGTGTAGACAAGAGATGTCTCCTTCTTCAGACCGTCATGACGTCTTTCCTATATATCCAATCCGCGCCCGGCATAACAAAAGCCCGCCCGATGACGGCCTTTCGAGTCAAGACAGTGGGCCTTGAACCCACGACCTCAGCGTCGCTAATGGTATCTGAACGATATTCTGCGTACCGATTTGGACGAACTACCAGGTCAGAGCATATGGGTAAACTGACGTGGACCCCTCTGATTGTGGGCGGACGCGCGATAAACGTGCGATAGAAGTCGCGAAACGTGACGCTATTGCGGAGCACTCATTCCGCGGCAATTGGCCTTACGATGCTCGACATGCTTGTCAATCGACTCATTCCTTCTCAGAGTCTCGCCAATAGCTGAGAACTCGATCGACCTGGCCAAGGCGCGTGAGCAGGCCCTCGAAGAGATCCGGAAGCAGTATCCACCATTGCTCACCTCCGCGCATGTCGCCGAACTGATGCAATGCACTATCGGCGAAGTACGCGACCAGGTGCACCGTGGCGACCTGCCGGCGGCTAAGTGGGGCCAGCAGTTCCGAATCTTCCGTGAGGAGGTCTTGGCCGTGCTGCTCAACCGGCCGGCGGGACTCGACGCCGAGGCCGAATGAGATGACCGACGACAGCCCCGAGATCACCAACGAGAAGTGGTATCCAGATGTGCCACCGGTCATGGACAGCCAAGCGCTGGCCGAACTCCTGTCTACTTCCGATCAGGTGATCAGGATCTGGGCCCGTGAGGGAGTCATCCCCGCGCACCGGCCACCGGGCGGACGCAAGTTCAAGTGCCTGCGACACGAGATCTTCGCGTGGCTCGTTGAGAACCGATACGAGCCCGGGAGTGACGACGTTGGGTAGACCTCTCCAACATCCATAGGCGCGACCAGCTCACGACTGCCCGATTACTTGGAAGACTTGAGGGCTCCAGAAGCGGCGGCCGTATACAGCCTCATCCAGGGGCTCCAGGAAGCCTTCGCCGACCAGACGCATCACCGCGTTCCTGGCAGCCTGGTTGGAGGTCCCGCATCGGCGCTCTACATCCGCAACCGTCACCACCGGAAACTCGATGATCCCATCGATGACGTCGACCGCCAAACGACCACGCGGCATACGCTCCCGGACACCTTCGCTCATCTCTTCCTGAAGGGTTAGCAGCCGGTCGATCCGGCCCCGCGATCGCTCCGACTCAACGTGCATAGTCTCAACGAAGAACTCGATCCAGGGCTCCCACTCCCCGGTCACGCTCAAATTCAAGAGTTGGTCCCGGTAGTCGTCCTTACGCTCCTCAAGCCATGGGGAGATCGACAGAACCGGAAGGCTGAGAACACCTTCTCGCATCAGCTGCAGCACGGCTGCCAGCCGACCCAGGCGGCCGTTCCCATCGTGGTATGGATGTATCGTCTCAAATTGGTAGTGGGCCATCGCCACGCGAACGAGTACTTGAAGGTCGTTGGGATTCCTGTCGTCTCTTACCCAATCGAACCATTGGTCATAAGCTGCTTCCAATTGGTCACCGGGTGGTGTTGGGACAAACCTCGCCTCGGTGATCGGTCGTTCCTTGGGGCCTATGAACACCTGCGATGTGCGAACGTCACCTGCTTGCGGCCCGTCCGAACCGGTTGCTTTCACCAGCTCCCTTTGGAGTGTCGACAGCAGGCCTTTTGTGAGCGGCGACTCGACTATCGATGCGTACGCCAGCTCCGCCGTCCAGACGTAGTTGAGAACCTCCCTCACTCGGTTTGGCAACACCTCGATGTCTACATCCCCTCGGCTCGTTTCCGCTGCGAACACCTCGGTCAGGTTGGCGTAGGTGCCCTCAAGCGCCGAGGTTCCGACAGCTTCAATGCGGGTAGCGACCCTCGTCACCAGACTGGGGTTTGGAAGCAGGGCCGACGCCGCATCTAGACGACCGAGCTCAGCCATCGCGTCGCCGATGTGGTTCCATGCAGAGGTTGATAACTCAACGTCGTCCGGGAGTGGGTCCGGAATGTAGGCGTCCACCTCGTATTCCACTCCGAAGCGGTGGTCGTACCCTGTTATGACCGCCGTGGATCCGATCGGTGACTCCCGCAATGATTGCATCAAGACTTGGATTCTAACCAACTAAACCCAAGTTTCGCTTTCAAAACTTGGATTACACATCTGTAATTCCCACTTTCAGACCACAACGCTCGACAAGCCGGCTCGGCTCCCATCGATACCGTTGCCGGGCCGCTTCGCCGGAAGTGCCGACCATGACTCCAATCGAGGCCCAAGAAGTGCCCCGCTGCCCTCGCCATCCCAACCGCCTCGGCGAGATGCCGTTCGGCATCGGCTCGAATGACGAATGCATGGTGCGACCGCACCCAGCTCGCAATGACCTACTTGGAATCAGTCCTTCGTCTAGCTCCCATGACGACCGGCGGGGCTTGAGATTCTTGATCTCGCCACTTCACCGGGTGCAACGCCCTAGGCGTCGCAGACGTCCCGAGTCGCGTCCATTAACCGTCGCCCACCTACCGGAGCCACAGTGTGTCCATCATGAACCGAGACCGCACATGACTTCCAGATTCTGGATGTGCGATAGACGCGCGATGGAACCAAGCCCAACACCAAGGGCCGCCCTTGCGGACGGCCCTGACCTGGTGTTTCTGTAGTCGGGACGGTGGGATTTGAACCCACGACCTCAGCGTCCCGAACGCTGCGCGCTGCCAAGCTGCGCTACGTCCCGATCTGAAACAAGATTCTATAGGTAAGGGCCGGGCAAGCGAGATCGAAGGGGTTGAGTCGGCCTGACTATCCGCTTATTGATATCCCTGTGAGCACTTCGGAGCCGGCACGCGTTGCGCTGTATAATCGCCTTGGCGAGGTAATCGGACCCGAGCACGCCGGGACGCTGATGACAAGCCTTCCCCTTCAACCGGCAGTCGAGTTGGCCACAAAGGCCGACATCGAACGTCTCGATGCCCGTATCGACGCGCTAGCAACGGAGATGCGTGCCGGGTTCAGGGACATCCATAAGGCGTTGCGGCATCAGATGATCGCCACAATCGGTGCCATGACCGCCATGACCGGCATCTTCAGCCTGATCGTTGGCTTGATGGTTTAGACCAGCAGTTCGGCGATCTGGACTGCGTTGAGCGCGGCGCCCTTGCGCAGGTTGTCGCCGACGACCCAGAGGTTGATGCCGCCAGGCTCCCCAACAGTTTCCCGAACGCGGCCGACGAGGACGTCGTCGATGCCGGCGCTGTCGAGAGGCGTCGGAGTCGTGTCCTTCCAAAGAGCAAGTCCCGGTGCCGACGCGAACACCGCGTTGGCCTCCCCGGCGTCGATGGGGCGGGCAAACCGCATGGTGGCGGCAATGCCGTGGCCGACCAGGACCGGAATGCGAACGCAGGTGGGCTCCACAGAAAGATCGGGGATGCCAAGGATCTTGCGCGACTCGTTGACCAGCTTCATTTCCTCATCGGTGTACCCGGCCTCGACCTCGTTGCCGGCAAAGGCCAGGGCGTTGAACCCGATCGGGCGCTGATAGATCCCGGCGCCGGGGTCTTCCCATCCACCGGTCATGAGCGCGTCGATATCCCCGCCGAGCATCGCATTCTGATGGACCAACTCGGTCACACCCTGCTGGCCCGAACCGGAGACTGCCTGATAGGACGTCGTCACCATCGACACCAAACCGGCGGCCTCGTGGAGCGGGCCGGCGGCCATCATCAGCACCATCGTCGTGCAGTTGGGGTTGGCGATGATTCCCCGATGATCCTTGGCGGCATCGTCGTTGACTTCGGCCACCACCAGGGGCACCTGCCGGTCCATGCGGAATGCAGACGAGTTGTCGACGACAACTGCTCCGGCTTCGGCGAACCGTGGGGCGTGCTTCTTTGAGCGGCTGCCGCCCGCGGAGAAGAGGGCGATGTCGATTCCTGAGGGGTCGGCTGTAGCCAGGTCCTCCACGGTGACGTCACCCCATTTGGTGGCGAGTGTCATACCGGCACTCCGCTCGGAGGCCATCACGCGAAGGCTGGAGGCAGGGAAATCCCTTTCCTCGAGGATCGAGCGCATGGTGCGGCCAACTGCACCGGTCGCTCCGACAACGGCAACACTTGTCATCGATTCATCTCCGTCTCGAAGAACTCTTCATGCAGTGAACGCAGGGCGTCGGGGATTCGTTCGACGTGAACCCGAAGGCTCGCCTGCCGATCGACCTGGCCGCCATCGCGTACATCGATACCTTCACCCAGGAGCAGCTCGAAGGCGTCGTCCGCACGGGACTTCGCCGCAGTTCCCACGATCGTGATCGTTCCCACGTCGCCTTCGGAGTGGTGGGCGAGGCCAACGAGGTCCATCGCGGGGGCGTCCTCGGTCAGCCAGGTTCCCGGCTCGGTGTTGAAAGAAGATCGGACGTGGACACGTATCCCGGCGTCACGAG
>JAYEGJ010000028.1:0-3100 GCA_034658975.1 Actinomycetota bacterium | reverse complement strand
GTTGTGAGCAGGTCGTAAGACCATTGGATAGCTGATCGCAATGTACGGTGGCGATCGGCACCAGACCTTCGAGTCCCGTCCAGGAGCCGGAAGCGATGTTCGAGACGTTCGACGAGGTCAGTGGGTGGCAAGGTGGCGCTGCGGGCCGCGGCGAGTTCGATGGCTAGAGGTATGCCGTCCAGTCGGCGGCAGATCTCTTCGACTGTTGTTCGGTTGCTTGAGGGGTCGAAGGTCGGAGAAGCTGCAGCCGCCCGCTCATCGAACAGCTCGACAGCCGACCCCGTCGGGTCCAAGGGCGGAACGGTGACGATCCGTTCGTTGGTCAAGCCGAGACGTTCGCGTGATGTCGCCAGCACTCGGACGTGCTCGCATCCCTGGACGAGGGATTGGGCAAGTTCGGCGGCCGCTTCAATGACGTGTTCGCAGTTGTCCAAGACGAGAAGAGCTCGGCGAGATCGTAGGGTCTCGACGATGGATCGGGTGAGGGTCTGCCCTGGACGTTCTCGCACACCAAGGGTGTCCGCCACAGCATGTGGAACATGATCGGGTAAGGCTATCTCGGCCAGTTCAATCAGCCATGCGTCGCTGCCGGCGTCGACCCTTCCCGCGGCGGCCAGAGCAAGTCGCGTTTTTCCGATCCCCCCAGGGCCCACCAGTGTCACCACAGGGTATGTGGTCAGTGCACCGGCGATCGTCTCCAACTCGTCACCGCGCCCGATCAATGGACCCAGTCTGCGCGGAAGGTCCCCGCGAAGGCGTTCCTCGATGCGTAACGGCGGGTACTCGTCACCGCCGAGTTGGAAGACGCCCTGCTCGGTGACGACGTCCTCGAGCCGGTACAAGCCGAGATCCTGCAGCACGACGTCCTCGAGGACACTGGCCGTGGCGGCGGAGACCAGGGTCTGACCACCGTGGCCTGCAGCGGACAGACGCGCCGCCACGTTGACAGCCGGACCGAAGTAGCCGCCTTCATGCTCCTCGGCCTCGCCCGTATGGAGCGCGATCCGCAGCCGTAAACTCACTCCGTCGGGCCATGCTTCGGATTCCATCTCCTGATGCAGCTCGGTCGCCCACTCTGCCGCGCTGCTGGCCGTGTGAAATGCAACTCCGAAGGTGTCGCCGCCCCTGCTGAACACGTGGCCACCGTGGCGGTTCACACGGGCCTGGACCAGCTCGTTGTGACAAGTCATCGCACTACTCATCGCCACTCTGCTCTCGGTCCACCAACGGGAAGCGTCTTCGATATCGGTGAAGCCAAAGGTCACCGTCCCGGTGGGTTGGCTTGCTGCGCCAATCGACTCCGTTCGTTCGACACTGAGATCCTTGTCGTGGCGCAGGATCTGCATCTCCAGTTCCTGCAGTCGCGTACCTGGCTCCACTCCGAGCTGTTCGATGAGATGCTCCCGGGCTGTGCGATACGCCGCCAGCGCATCGGCCTGGCGACCGATCCGGTACAACGCGGTCATCAGCAGCGCCCATAGCCCTTCTCGGAACGGTTGGGTGGTGGTGAGTTCGGTCAACCTGCCGATCACAGCCGCAGGGTCGTTCTCAACGCGGCGTTCCAGATCGAGTTCCACGGCCCCCAACCACCGCTCCGTCAATCCGGCAACCACCGCGTCGAGACCCGGTGCATCAAGTCCGGCCAGTGGCGCTCCCGTCCACTCCACCAGCGCTTCCTCGATCTGGCCATCATCGAGACAACGCTCAAAACGCACGACGTCTACCGAATCGGTAGGCACGCTCAAGCGGTAGGCATCACCGGCTCGAACGATCGCATCCTGGCCAAGCCCCTTGCGGAGGCGGGCTACATACGACTGCAGGGTGCGTGCGGCCGTCCGAGGAGGTTCCTCACCCCACACCGCCTCGACCAGCCGCCACACCGGCACCGCAGATCCGGCCGACAACGCCAGAGCTGCCAGCACTGCCTGACACTTCGCTGGGCCTACGTCCAGCGCCGCACCGTCATCAGCGGTCGCACCAACCACACCCAAGACATTGATCTTCATGCTCGAACCATTCACCAGGCCTCTTAGGGCAACAACTTCAACCATCGCCCCTCATGAGGGCACCACCACGATACAGCCGTCCCCTCATCCGGCGCCTACCTGCTCACTTCCCGGCTCGCAACGGAGGCTCAACCGACGCACCGCGCCCGCACAACACCCATAGGTGATGGTGGGTGCATGTCCACGACGAGCCAGGAGACGCGATGAAGGCAATCTTCCACGACAGATACGGGTCGGCCGAGGTGCTCGAGTTCCGAGACCTCCCATTGCCACCGTTGGGTGACGATGAGGTCCTCGTCCGAGTCCATGCCGCCGGCGTCAATCGTGGTGACGGTCTCGCTGTCGAAGGCATCCCGTACGCGGCACGACTCACATACGGGCTTACAAGACCGAAGCACAACGTTCCCGGCACCGACGTGGCCGGCCAAATCGAGGCAGTCGGCAAAGACGTGACCGCACTCGAACCGGGGGATGACGTATTCGGATGGACCACTGGCGGTTTCGCCGAGTACACAGCCACCCGCGAGAACAAGCTGGCACGGAAGCCGGCACATCTCACCTTCGAACAGGCCGCCGCAGCGCCAACAACCGGCGTCACCGCCCTCCAAGCGCTGCGGGATGTAGGACGGATCGAGGCCGGGCACCGCGTGCTCGTCGTCGGCGCCTCCGGTGGCGTGGGGAGCTTCGCCGTGCAGATCGCCAAGGCATTCGGAGCGGAAGTAACCGGCGTGGCCAGCACCCGAAACATCGACCTGGTCCGCTCGACCGGCGCCGACCACGTCATCGACTACACCAGTGAAGACTTCACCCGCCACGTACACCGCTACGACCTGATCCTCGACATGGTGGGCAAAGAACCCCTGTCGTCGAGCAGGCGAGCGCTCAGAGCCAAAGGAACATACGTGGTCGTCGGAGGGCAGAACCCCCGTTCGCTCACCGGGATGGGACGCTTCGCCAAGGCGGTGCTGATGTCACCCATCGTCCCGCAGCGGCTGCGTCCACTGTTCTCGAAGCAGAACCACGAAGACCTCGAAGCCCTGAGAGAGCTCCTCGATACCGGCAAGGTACTGCCGGTCATCGACGCCGTCTACGAC
>JAYEGJ010000027.1:0-3111 GCA_034658975.1 Actinomycetota bacterium | reverse complement strand
GAGTCGTGGTACCGGAACGGTCCCGGCTCCAACCCGGAGTTGAGAGGACAGGAGGCGTTTGTCGAGGTCGAATGGGACGTCGCTCTCGACATGCTCGCCGCGGAACTCGAACGGGTCCGCACCGAGTACGGAAACCAGGCCATCTTCGGGGGCAGCTACGGCTGGGCCAGTGCAGGACGTTTCCATCATGCCCTCAGCCAGGTTCATCGTTTTCTCAATTCGATAGGCGGATACACCTACTCGGTCGACGACTACTCCATCGCAGCCGGTCACGTCATCACACCCCACATCTTCGGATTCTCCTTCAATGATTCGCTCGATGAGATGCCTCCCTTCGCCGAGATAGCGGAGAACACCGAGTTGGTGGTGGCGTTCGGCGGGATGCCGATCAAGAACAGTCAAGTTCAGTACGGGGGCCAGGGGCGCCACATGCTCTCCAGCCGCCTGGAAACCTGCCGCGATCGTGGCGTCAAGTTCGTCAATGTGTCCCCACTCGGTGAGGATCTGATCGATGCGGTAGAGGCCGAGTGGATCCCGGTCCGCCCTGCTAGCGACACCGCTGTCATGCTCGGTCTGGCCCACAGTCTTCTGGTAGCTGGGGAGCACGATGAGGACTTCCTCGACACTTACTGCCATGGATGGGACAAATTCCGCGCCTACATCCTGGGAGATACCGATGGGACTCCTAAGACCGCCGAATGGGCGAGCGGGATCACCGGCATGGACCCCAATCGCATCAGGTCCCTTGCGGCCGAGATGGCTCGCGGTCGAACCCTGATCACCGTCAGTTGGTCGGTGCAGAGAAACGACCATGGCGAGCAGCCCTACTGGGCGGCGGCTGCCCTCGCTGCGATGCTCGGTCAGATCGGGCTGCCCGGTGGTGGTGTCGGCTACGGCTACGGAGCCGTGGGACTTAACGGCCACGGTGTGGGGTACCACTCTTTGCCCGTCCTTGCGCAGGGCAGGAACAATGTTTCGGACTTCATCCCGGTCGCCCGCATCGCCGACCTGCTCCTCCACGGTGGAGAGGAGTACGACTACAACGGGCAACGTTTCACCTACTCGGAGACCAAGCTCGTCTATTGGGCCGGCGGCAACCCCTTCCACCATCACCAGGACCTCAACCGGCTGGCCAAGGCATGGCAGCAACCGGACACGATCGTGGTCCACGAGCCCTTCTGGAACGCACTTGCTCGCTACTCGGACGTCGTTCTTCCCGCGACGACCACACTGGAGCGTGACGACATCGGTGGCAGTGGGGACGACGACTTCTTGTTTTGGATGGAGAAGGTCATCGACCCCATTGGAGAAGCGAGGAACGACTATGACATCTTCTCGGAGCTGGCCAAACGCCTCGACGCGGGGACCCGGTTCACCGAGGGCAGGACGTCCGGGGAATGGCTGGAGCATCTGTACGGCCGATTCCACGAATACCATCCTGACTACCCGAGCCTCGAGGAGCTGAAGGACTCAGGACACTTCCAGATACCCGAGGAGTGGTACCCGCCGAACCCGTCGCAACTCGCTGCCTTCCGGAAGGATCCGGTTGGTTCGGCATTGAAGACGCCCTCCGGTCGTATCGAGCTCTACTCGGAGACGATCGAAGGCTTTGGCTATGACAGCTGCCCACCCCACCCCTCCTGGCTGGAACCGGCCGAGTGGCTAGAGAAGGCGACCCACTACCCGCTTCACATGATTTCCAATCAACCCAAGACCCGGCTCCACTCGCAATGGGACCACGGAGAGACCAGTCTCAAGGGCAAGGTGGACGGTCGGGAACAGATCGGGATGACCGCCAACGATGCCGTGGAACGCGGCCTGGACACCGGGGATCTGGTCCGGGTCTTCAACGACCGCGGGGCGTGCCTCGCCGCCGTCGTGGTCAGGGACGACCTGATGGAAGGCGTCGTCCAACTACCTACCGGAGCATGGTGGGATCCCGAGGAGCCGGGAGGTCTGTGTCGCAGCGGCAACCCCAACGTCTTGACCAGGGACGTCGGCACGTCGTCGCTGGCACAGGGCCCTACTGCCCAGACCTGTCTCGTCGAAGTGGAACGGTTCGAGGGCGAGGGGCCGCAAGTCAGGTCACACGAGCAACCGGAGTTGATCGCTCCTTAGGGGTTGCAGGGGAAATCTGCCTCCACTCCGAGGGAGAAGGCCTCCGCGGCCACCGCTTCGCATGCGCTGCCGTCGCTGAAGGCGCCAAATAGCCCAATGGCTTGCTCTCTGGTAGTGGCCGATCTCAATCCATCCACGATCGTGGTCCGCAGACCCAAATCCGAGGCGACTTCCTCCAGGTAGGCAGTGTGCAGGTCGGTCATCGACGCCGGCGGATCGAGTACCTGGACGACACCTTGGGTTGCGGCCAAAGCGTCGAAGAACAAAACGAGTGCCTCGGCAACTACACCGCCGTCGAACTCGTTGGAGTTGAGAGGAGATCCGGGGCCGAAGCTTGCCTCCAGCGCCTCCCCGAACTCACTGAGCGATTCGGCGACCGTCACCAGATACGCCTCCTCCTCGGCGGTTGCCTCACCCTTCTCGAACGCCGATCTGGCGAGTGTTGAGATGAACTCCCCATAGAAGGCATCGGGAGACACCACACCCGTCACCAGCGTCACGGGAGAGCCTGCCTCGTCCCTTGCTGTCTGTCCGTTGTCCGAACCACCGACGACAACCATCAGGCTCACCGCTTCCGTTGTGACCTTCACCGCTTCGGCCACAACCGCCGCGGCCAACTCATCCCACATGTGATAGGCGCCGCTCGTCGCCGTGCCGAAGGAGTTCACCAGCTTCGACAAGTAGACAATCTCTCCGGACTGCTCGGCCTGATCCAACGCCACAGGGAACCAGCCGGGAACGGGCACATCGTTGGTGGCGTCCAAAGCCACGAGCGTGATGGGAACGCCCGAGGAGATCACCTCGGCAGCCGCTCCGGCGTCGATGAACACGTTCCACTCGGCCGGGCTCCCGAAGACGTTCCCGGGGACGTCGACTGCGCCGCCCATGATCACGATCTCCTCGATGTTCCCCGCGATCTCTGGCTCTCGGTCGAGGGCGCGGGCCACGTTGGTCAAGGGGCCGACTGCCCAGATGGTGACCGGGCGATCCGAA
>JAYEGJ010000026.1:0-15034 GCA_034658975.1 Actinomycetota bacterium | reverse complement strand
CTTCAGGCCGCTGGGTTTACTCGTCCCCGCCGTTCTCGGCCTCTTCCTGTGCAAGACGAGCCGCGGCCTCCTGGGCCCCCGCATGACTCTCGGCAACCTCGGCTCTGTCGGTGATCAGGGTCACCTGATTGTGGAGCACCTGAATGAACCCGCCATGCACACCGATGGTGGTGCGCTCACCCGACTCGGCTTCGATCTCGACCGGACCGGTGGCGCAAGACGCCATCAAGGGTTCATGGTCGGCCATGATCCCCAACTCCCCCTCCGGGGTGCGGGCGATCACGATGGTCGCTCGCCCGCTCCACACGGTCGCTTCGGGCGACACCACGTCGACTTGAAAGGTCTTTGCCATCAGTGCCTATTTCCGCCTAAGCGGCGGGACTCTCCATCTCGGCGGCCTTCTTCACGACGTCCTCACGGCCGCCGACCATGTAGAAGGCCTGCTCCGGATACTGGTCCATCTCACCGTCGATGACGGCCCTGAACGAGGCAATCGTCTCCTCGAGCGGGGTGTAGATACCGGCCTGGCCGGTGAACTGCTCGGCAACGAACATCGGCTGGGCAAGGAACCGCTGGATACGACGGGCACGACCCACCAACAGACGGTCTTCCTCGGACAGCTCGTCGATACCGAGAATGGCGATGATGTCCTGAAGGTCCTTGTAACGCTGCAAGATCCTCTGAACCTCGGTGGCCACGAAGTAGTGGTCCTCACCGACGATCTGTGGGTCGAGAGCGCGGCTTGTGGAGTCGAGCGGATCGACAGCCGGGTAGATACCCAGAGCGGTAAGGGGACGTGACAGCACGGTCGTCGCGTCGAGGTGGGCGAAGGCTGTGTGCGGCGCAGGGTCGGTGATGTCGTCGGCGGGGACATAGATGGCCTGCAACGACGTGATCGACCGGCCCTTGAGCGAGGTGATCCGCTCCTGAAGAACACCCATCTCGTCGGCCAGGTTGGGCTGGTAACCCACCTCGGACGGCATACGCCCGAGAAGGGTCGACACCTCTGAACCGGCCTGCGTGAAGCGGAAGATGTTGTCGATGAACAACAGCACGTCCTGTTCCTGGACGTCCCGGAAGTACTCCGCCATCGTCAGAGCCGAAAGAGCGACACGGAGACGAACTCCCGGCGGCTCGTCCATCTGACCGAAGGTCAGGGCGGCCTTGTCGATGACTCCGGACTCCTTCATCTCGAGGAAGAGGTCATTGCCTTCACGGGTGCGCTCGCCGACACCGGCGAACACCGAAACACCACCGTGCTGGGTGGCGACACGGTTGATCATTTCCTGGATGAGGACCGTCTTGCCCACACCGGCACCGCCGAAGAGGCCAATCTTGCCTCCCTCGAGGTAGGGGCAGATGAGGTCGAGGACCTTGATACCGGTCTCGAACACCGTCTTCTGCGGTTCGACGTCCTCGAACGGCGGAGGAGCCCGGTGAATCGGCCAGCGAGGCTCGGAGAAGTCCTGGTCGGGAGCGTCGAGTGAGTCGCCCCAGACGTTGAAGATATGACCGAGAGTCTGATCACCAACCGGCACGGTGATCGGACTGCCGGTGTCGTGAACCTCGGCACCACGGGTCATCCCGTCGGTCGGGGCCAGCGCAATCGCGCGAATCTTGGATCCACCGAGGTGCTGTGCGACCTCGGCAATCACTTTCTTGTCCTCCCCGCCCAAGGAGAAGAAGATCTCTATTGCGTTGAGAATCTCGGGGAGGCTGTCCGGCGGGAACTCGACGTCCACCACCGGTCCAGCAACCTTGACGATCCGACCAACGCTCTTGGCGTCACTCATTTGCTCGCTCCATCGTGGTTGTTGGTTGATTCGTAACTCATGGATCAGGACTCGGCCAGGGCCTCGGCGCCACCAACGATCTCGGTGATCGCCGTGGTGATCTCGGCCTGACGGGCACGGTTCGCCTGAACCGTGAGGGTCTTGATCAATTCTTCTGCGTTGTCGGTGGCTGCCTTCATGGCGCGGCGACGGGCGCTGTGCTCCGAAGCCGACGACTCCAGCAGCATGTTGAAGACGAGGGCCTCCACATATCGGGGAAGAAGGCGGTTCAGGATCTCTTCCGGCGAAGGCTCGAATTCGTAGGACACCGCAGCGGCCTCGGCGTCGGCGTCCATCTCCGGAGGCGTGATCGGCAGAACCTCGAGGTGGATCGGGAGTTGGGTCATCGCCGACTGGAACCGGGTGAAGAAGGCCTCAACCGCGTCGATACGACCGGTGGCGTAATCCTCCATCACACGGTTGGCCATCGCCCGGGCATCACCGTACCCGGGGGTGTCGGTCACACCCAGATATGCCTGTTCGATGTGATAACCCCGGTAGCGGAAGTAGGAAAGCGCCTTCTTCCCGACGGCGTAGACGACCACGTCCTTGCCTTCTCGAACCAGTTTGCTGATGCGAGACTCCGACAGCCGGATGATGTTGGATGCGTAGGCGCCGGCAAGACCGCGGTCCGAAGAGACGATCAGGACGCCCACGGTATTTGGATCCCGGCGCTCCAGCAGTTTGTGTCCACTGCCGGCTCCGGCGGCCCCGACGTTTTCGATGACCTCGATCAGCTTGGCGGTGTAGGGCTTCGAGCCGTGGACACGCGCCCGTGCTTTGGGGATGCGGCTGGCCGCGATCAACTCCATGGCGCGGGTGATCTTCTTCGTCGCCTCGACACTGTCGATTCGACGTTTTGCCTCGCGAACCTGGGCACTTGCCATCTAGCTGCTTACTCCACTACCCCGGAGGCTTCGAAGGTCTCCTTGAAGGCCGCCAACCCGGTCTCTATCGCATCATCTTCCGGAAGTTTCCCGGTCTCGACGACCGTGGCGAGGACGTTGGAATACCTCACCTTGAAGTACTCGCGAAGCTCTGCCTCGAAACGGGTCACATCCTCGACCGGGACATCGTCCATATGGCCTTCGGTGACGGCGTAGAGAACCAGAACCTGCTCCTCGACCGGCACGGGCCCGAACTGAGGCTGCTTGAGCACTTCGACGACCCTGCGGCCACGTTCTAACTGGGCGAGAGAGGCGGCGTCGAGGTCGGAACCGAACTCGGCGAAGGCCGCAAGCTCGCGGAACTGGGCAAGGTTGAGACGAAGAGGACCAGCGATCTTCCTCATTCCACCAATCTGGGCTGCGCCACCGACACGGGACACAGAAACACCGGCGTTCAGCGCCGGGCGAATGCCCTGGAAGAAGAGATCGGTCTCCAGGAAGCACTGCCCGTCGGTGATCGAAATCACGTTGGTCGGGATGTATGCCGAGATGTCATTGGCCTTGGTCTCGATGACGGGAAGACCGGTGAGGCTTCCTGCGCCGAGCTCGTCGGAGAGCTTGGCGCAACGTTCGAGAAGACGGCTGTGCAGGTAGAAGACGTCGCCGGGATATGCCTCTCGTCCCGGAGGACGACGAAGCAGCAGCGAGATCTCGCGATAGGCGACGGCCTGCTTCGACAGGTCGTCGAACATGATCAGCGCGTGCTCGCCCTTGTACATCCAGTGCTGGCCGATGGCCGAGCCGGCGTAGGGGGCGTACATCTGAAGGGCGGGGGCGTCCGAAGCCGCAGCGTGCACCACGACGGTGTACTCCATGGCGCCGTGCTCTTCGAGGGTGGCAACCACCTCGGCGACGGTCGAAGACTTCTGCCCGATGGCCACGTAGATGCACTTGACGGCCTTGTCGGTGCCCCAGTACTGCTTCTGGTTGATGATGGTGTCGACCAGGAGCGCTGTCTTGCCGGTCTGGCGGTCGCCGATGATCAACTGGCGCTGGCCGCGACCGATCGGGGTCATCGAGTCAATGGCCTTGATACCGGTCTGGAGCGGCTCACTCACCGGTTGTCTTTCGACGACCGACGGGGCCTGAGTCTCCAGAAGACGGGATTCGGAGGCGTTGATGGCTCCCTTGCCATCGATGGGGTTGCCGAGAGAGTCGATGACGCGCCCGAGGAGGGCATCGCCGACGGGCACGGACAGAACGCGACCCGTTTGCTTGACGGGATCGCCCTCTTCGATGTAGTTGGACTCACCGAGGAAGACGACACCGAGGTCGTCCTCATCGATGTTCAATGCAACGCCAATCAGGCCACCGGGAAATTCGAGAAGCTCGGACGCCATCGCACGCGGGAGACCCTCGACACGTGCAACACCATCTGCGATGGAGGTCACGTAGCCGACCGTCTCCTTGCTGACATCCGGCTCCCAGCCCTCGAGCTGGGTGCGCAAAGACTCGGTGATCTGATCGGCGGTAATGGTCAAATCAGACATGTTTGTTTCGGTATTCCTAACTGCTCACGGCCTGGCGAAACGATTCGACGCGACGGGATATCGATCCGTCGATGACGGTGTCACCCACCCGGGCAATGATCCCGCCGATCACCGATTCGTCGATGATCACCTTGACTTCGACACTCTTTCCTGTCGCACGGCCAAGAGCGGACTCGAGACGGCTGACGGTCGCTGCGTTGAGCGGCACAGCGCTCCTGACTTCGGCGACTGCCTTGTCCCGGGACGCGGCGGCGGTCTCGATGACGGACTTCGCGATGGCGGGGAGCTCGGAAGCACGGTCCTGGCTGACAATCACCTGCACCAAGTCCACAGTGAGGGAGGAAGCCCTCCCACCAATGAGTTCGTCGATGATCCCCTGCTTCTTGTCGTGCGGCAGTTCGGGATCGATCAGCGCAGAGCGGAGCTCGCCAGAGCTCTCAAATGCCTGAGCGACGGCGAGAAGCTCGTTCTCCACCTGCTCGAGCACGTCTTCTGCACGGGCGATCTCGAAGATGCCGTTGGCGTATCCGGTGATCCGATCGTCCACTAAAGACTCTCTAGATCCGACAGATAGCGATCGATCAGGGCCCCGTGGGCGTCGGCGTCCAGCGACTCTTCGACAATCTTGCTGGCAAGGTCGACAGAGATGGCACCGACCTCCGACTTGGCGTCGGCGAGGGCTCTGCCCTTTTCGGCTGACGCTTCGTCGCGTGCCTTTACGCGAATCTGCTCGGCGTCGCCTTCAGCCTTGGCCACTATGTCGGCCTTGAGCTGATCGGCGGTGCCACGGGCTTCTTCAACGATCCGGTTGCCTTCTGACTTCGAATCGGCAAGCTGAGCTTGGTAGTCAGCCAGAAGACTCTCTGCCTCTGCCTTGGCTTTCTCGGCGTCTTGGATCTGGCCGGCGATAGCCGCCTGGCGCTGCTCGATACCCTTATTTATCGCCGGGACCGCCCACTTCCAGATGAAAAAGAAGACGATCGAGAAGGCAATGATCCCGGCGATGAGCTCGTTCGTGGCCGGCAGAAGAAGATCTAAACCGGACCCACCTTCTTCTGTCTCTTCGGCAGCGAAGTTGAGGACCTGGGCGAAGAACATCATCAACCGAGGAAGAAGAGCACGAAACCGATAAGGGCCAGTGCCTCAGTGAAGGCGATGCCGAGGAACATCGTCGTGCGGAGCATGCCTGCCACTTCGGGCTGACGTGCCATCGCCTGCACGGCGTTGCCGGCGACGATTCCCACACCAATACCTGGGCCGATCGCGGCAAGACCGTATCCGACGACGTTCAAGCTACCGGTGATTCCGCCAGCCTCCTGTGCAAGGATCTGGGATGCGGCATTCACAACTGCGAGAACTGCGTCCATTGCTTCCTTTCCTTTCCCTCTCGTGGGTTTCCCACGAGAAGTTGTCTATTGATTGTCAGTGTTCGGGGTGAACCGAAGTCTGGATGTACACGGCGCTGAGAAGAGTGAAGATGTAGGCCTGGAGCACGGCGACCATGATTTCGAAGACGAAGATGGCGAGGCCCAGTGCGAACCAGGCGAAACCGAAGAATCCCTTCAAACCGATCTCGGGGATGGCCGTGACGAAAACCAACCCGGTGACCAACAGCAGCGAGAGCATCACGTGGCCCGCCACCATGTTGGCAAAGAGTCGAACTGCCAGCGAGAACGGTCGGATGAAGTAGACCGAGAAGAACTCGATGATCCCGACCAACGGCCTCATCCCGATAGGCACGCTTTTCGGCCAGACGACATCCATGAAGTAGCTGAAGCCGTTCTTGGCGAAGCCGACGATCACGAAGATGAACCAGGTGACGATGGCCAGGAAAGCTGGGATGGCCATGCGGGAGGTGATCGGGAAGTTGATGAACGGGGTGATCTCGAAGAGGTTGCCGACCAGGATGAACATGAAGATCGAGAGGAGGTAGGGGAAGTACCTGATCCCCTCCGGACCGATGATCCCGATGGCGACCTCGTCACGCACGAACCCGGTGAGGCTGTCGACGATGGCCTGGAACTTGGTGGGGACCAGCTTCGGCTTGCGGTAGGCGAGGTAGAGGATCGTGACGACGATGAGCATCGCGAGGAAAATCAGAACGACCGTTCGGTTGATGACCGTGTCGCCGATATTCGGGAAAACGAACAATTCTGCGACGTCGGTCGGTGCGCACACCGGCTCGTTCACATAGTCACACTCTTCGATCGCGAGGATCACGGGGTCCAATCCAGATTCCTTTCTCGTCCCTTTGAAACAGCAACGGCTTCCCACGACAGCAAGACCAGATAGGCCACCACCATTGTGATTCCGAAAGCCAGGCGGTCGATGGGGAGCAACTGTGCGATGAGCACAATCGTCAGGACCATCAGACCCAGCCGCAGGAAGAAACCGAACAGGGCGGCGGCATGATAA
This sequence comes from Actinomycetota bacterium, assembly GCA_034658975.1. Lineage (GTDB taxonomy): Bacteria > Actinomycetota > Acidimicrobiia > Spongiisociales > ZC4RG35 > SZUA-217. The sequence continues at coordinate 8,350 of JAYEGJ010000026.1, read as the reverse complement.
ACCGCAAGGCTGATCTTGGCGGAAATCGAGAGGATGGCGCCGGCCAGCAAGAAGTTGCCGACAACCACCGCAACACCCAAGGCAGAGCTCCACGCCCCTTCCCAGCCACGGGTCAGTCCGAAGATCAAAATGAGCACCGGCGCCACGTAGATAGCGCGCATCGCCGTGTGCTTGGCGATGATGGTCTCTACCGGGACCGTGTTCTGTTCAACGCTCACGTGGGTTGTCATCCAGGTTCTTCATGTAGCCCCACATCTTCACGAACCCCGAATACGAACCCAAGACGATGCCGATGACAACCAGCCACGGGTCGGTCCCCAGCCACTGGTCCAGGAAGTAGCCAATGAGGGTGCCGGCGAGGATCGAACTGAAGAACGAGCCGCCATGCATCCAGCCATCATTGACTGCGGAGTGGACCTGTTTGGTGGAGGAATCTTGCTTCACGAGGTGAGCTGCGAACAGCTCTGGGGAGGGTATGGGAGAGGGTGGGTTTACCCAAATCGATTCTGAACTACGCCCGGTGCACCAACTCCACAACTGGCTGCATGGCCTCTATGGCATCCGGAGTCTTCGGCCAAACGTCGCAACGAACCTCTTCGAATCCCAATTCGCCCAATGTCAGGATGTATTCGGCGATCTCCTGCGTGGATCCGGTGACGGGGTTGCTGAGGCCATGGTCGGCCTCGAGACCCTCAGGCAGCACGCCGTACAGGTCAAAGGTGCGAACGAGGGTCCCTGGATCACGACCCACTTCCTCGCAAGCCTTATCGAGCGTCGTGATGATCGGCTGGAGCCGCTCCTCGATCTGGCCCATCGTCTCGTCCCAGCCCCACCAGTTCCATTCGTCGGCGTACCTGGCGACCAGACCCAACATCTTTTCTCCGCCAGCTGCAACGTTTATCGGCGGACCGGTCGGGCTGGGCCCGCGAAGGATCAGCTCGGCGTCCGTTACCGAGTAGAACTCGCCGTCGAAATCGACCCGGCCTTTCTTCAGAAGCCCGTGGATGACCTGGATCGCCTCGGCGAACCGGGAATAGCGCTTGTCGGTCGGGAAGCCGAAGGCCTCGTAGTCGGAGTCGAAGGTGTTGCCCGCACCGATTCCCAACACGTAGCGTCCGCCAGATATCTCATCAAGGGTGGTGGCGATGCTCGCCGTCATCGCCGGTGAGCGGTAGGGAGAGTTGACCACCGATTGGCCGATCTTGATCCGATCGGTCGTGGCGGCAAGGGCCCCGGCAATCGACATTGACTCCCAAACACCGTCGGTGTGCTCGTCCATTTTGTAGACCAGAGCGTCCTCGAACACGAAGATGTCGAAGCCTGTCGCTTCTGCCGTGACCGCTCTTTCCACAGTCGAGGCCCAAGTCGGTGCAGGCTGCTTCCCATTAGGACGACCGTGGAGTGGACTGATGAGGCCGATACGCATCGGGCGAACCTACTCCGCGTCCGGGTAGAGAAACCTCCGGAACACCTTGGTGACCCACGGCATCACCGGCCAGGTGAGTGTCATCGAGACGAGCAACACCGACAAGAACAGCAGGGCCAAGCTCGAAACCTGACTCTCGAGGGGAACCAGGACGACATTGGAAATCAAGATGAGCACGAATACGACCGGCGTCACCAGAAGCACCTGCCTCCAGTAGGAGGGATTGCGGCGGCGGTTCGTCTTGGGCAGCGAATACCAGATCTCGAGTCCTTCGGCCCTTTGCACCGAGGAGTCCGCCAACAGGGGTTGGAGTTCGGCGAGGAGACGTTGATGCTCTGGCGACTCGTTCCATGAGTCCAACTGCTCCTGGCTGTCGAAGTGGATGAGTGTGACGTAACGCGGTGTGTCATTGTCATCGGCCCGGATCGTGTTTATCCCGACAAACCCCTCGGCGGTGGCGAGATATTCGTTGGCGCGTCGGGCCCAATCTTCGAACTCGGGGATACCATTGGGACGAACCAGTTCGGTGATGACCGACGTCGCCAGACCTTGTTGACCGTGCGACCTGGAATGGATCTCTCCCGACACGCGCCCGGCTTAGACGTGACCGGCGAAGTCGGACGGATATGGCATGAATCCCGATGCCAGCTCCGAAACCTGACCGGCGACCTCGGCTAAGGCAGCCTCGGCACCTCTCTCCTTGAGGGCACGAGCAATCAAGGAGGCAACTTCCGACGCCTGGCCGACCTTCATGCCCTGCGTCGTCATTGCGGGAGTGCCGATGCGAAGCCCGGTGGCCCGGTAGGGCGGGCGGGGATCGTTCGGAATGGTGTTGAAGTTCAGTGTGATTCCCACACCGTCGAGCATCTTGGCCGCTTCCTTCCCGGTGAGATCCTCGTCGACAGAACGCAGGTCGATCAGGAAGAGATGGTTGTCCGTGCCGCCCGACACCACACGCAGACCCTCGTTCTGAATGGTCTCCGCCATCGCCGACGCATTGGCGACGATCTGGCTTGTGTACTCGTGGAACTCGGGTTGCATCGCCTCGTGAAAGCACACCGCCTTGGCGCAAATCTGAGACTCGATCGGCCCGCCCTGAGCGTTGGGAAACACCGCTTTGTTGATGGCCTGGCCGAACTCCTCCTTGCCGAGGATCAGACCGCCGCGCGGACCGCGCAGGGCCTTGTGCGTCGTGGCGGTGACAACATCGGCGTACGGAACCGGAGACGGGTGCGACTTGCCGGCCACGAGCCCGATGAAGTGGGCAGCGTCCACCATGAAAACGGCTCCGACCTCATCGGCGATCTCCCGAAACCCCTCGTAGTCCATGACCCTGGAGTAGGCGGAGTAGCCGGCGAGGACGATCTTGGGCTTGTGTTCCCTGGCCTTCTGGCGCACATCGTCCATATCGATGATCTCGGTCTCCGGATCGACGCCATAAGCAACGAAGTTGTAATAGAGACCCGAGAAGTTGACGGGCGAACCGTGGGTGAGGTGCCCACCGTGATCGAGACGCATCCCGAGGACGGTGTCCCCCGGCTCGAGCAGCGAGAAATAGACGCCCATGTTGGCCTGAGCCCCTGAATGGACCTGAACATTGGCGAACTCGGCACCAAAGAGATCCTTTGCCCGGTCGATCGCCAGTTGCTCCATCTCGTCGACGACTTGACAGCCCTCGTAGTAGCGGCGGCCCGGGTATCCCTCGGCGTACTTGTTGGTGAAGATCGAACCGGAGGCCTGCATGACAGCCGGCGAGGCGAAATTCTCCGAGGCAATCAGATGGATGTGGGAGTTCTGTCGCTCGAGGTCCTTGCGGATCAGACCGGCGATCGCCGGATCGACCTGCTCGATGGTGTCCATGGAGATCATGGGACCGAGCGTAACCGTCAGAGGACCAGGGGTCCCTGTCGAAGAACCGTGAACTCGTCCGTCGTGGCGTCAACGACCGTCGAAGCGACACCACCGGGACTCGAACCTTCCAGGTAGACGGCAACGTCGTCCCCGAACGCCTCTCGCGCCGCCACGTGGTCGAGGGCCTCCGGCCCGCCCGAACGATTGGCCGATGTGACCGCCAGGGGGCCGGCTGCGGCGAGCAGCTCTCGTGCGATCGGATGATCGGGTACGCGGATGCCGACTGTCCGCCGCTGGGAGTCCCCGACCCAGCTTGCGATGATGATCTTGGGGATCACCACCAGAGTCAGCGCACCCGGCCAGTTGTCCGCGACCAGTGCTTCGGCATCGCCATGGATCTCCCCTGCCAGCTTGGCCTGCTCGACGGTGGCGACGAGCAGCCCGACGGGTTTGTTCTCCGGGCGCCCCTTCAACTCGAAGAGCTTCGCCACGGCTGATTCATTGAGCGGATCGGCGCCAATCCCGTAGACCGTGTCGGTGGGAAGTCCGACGACCTCGCCGGCACGGATTGCCTCGACAGCAGCTTCCACGGTGTGACCCGTCAAGGCTTGACGGCGACCACGTAGCGGTCGCGTTGTGCAAGATCTTTCCTAACGACAGCCGGAAGATCGACGAAACACGAAGATGCCGAAACGCCCTGGGTCTCCCCTATCTCACAAACGATCACCCCGCCAGGTCTCAGCCACTTCGCCGCCAGGGCTCCGATTCGCTGAATGACCTCCAAGCCCGTCGGTCCTGACACCAGAGCGACATGGGGTTCTCGCTTGACATCGGGAGGCAACAGGTCGAAATCGATCTCGGCCACGTAGGGAGGGTTGGCGACGATCAGGTCGACCTCACCCAACAGCGACGCCGGGAGCGGGTCGAAGAGGTCACCAACGGCCAGATAGACATCGAGGCCCGTCGTTTGACGATTGGTGGAGGCAACCTCGATGGCTTCCTCGGAGATGTCAGTGGCGAACACCGAGGCGGTTGGAAACTGGTCCTTGAGGGCGAGGGCAAGGGCGCCCGATCCGGTACACAAATCGACGATGACCTCGGGGTTGCGGACCATCTTCGAGGCAATCTCGAATAGGCCCTCGGTCTCGGGTCGGGGGACCAGTACTCGCGCATCAACGATGATCTCGAGAGCGCCAAAGGCGGTTGACCCTTCGAGATACTGCAGCGGTTCACCATCGGCGCGACGCCGAACAAGCTCGTCTAGAGGCTGGCCCGGGCCGGCAACGGCCTCGAGCCGCGAGCGCTCGTGCTCCGGAATGGAGTTCATTCCCTCAAGTCTGACACTTCTGGCACCAAATCCTAAGTGTGTCGCCGGTGTTTGATTGCGCCTTGGGCGAGGAGCGCTAGACGCGACCTGAGGTTCCCAGTCCCGTATATGGGATTAACCGCCTCGAGAGTGAGAACCGGGAGCCGCCTGTGGAAACTCTGGAGAGAGTTACGCCCGTATATGGCACGTACTACCTCAGGTCGCGTGATCCGACCTACTCGCCTGCGGCGAGTAGGCGGGCCTGGTCGTCGGCGGTGAGGGCCTCGACGAACTCGTCGAGGGCGCCCTCGAGGATGTGATCAAGCCGGCGGATCGTCAGACCGATGCGGTGGTCGGTCACCCGGTTGTCCTTGTAGTTGTAGGTCCGGATCTTCTCGGAGCGGCCACCGGTCCCCACCTGGCTCTTCCGCTCTCCCGCCAACTCGGCCTGTGCTTTCTCCTGCTCGGCCTGCAACAGCCTGGCCCGGAGCACGCGCCAGGCCTTCTCCTTGTTCTGGAGCTGGCTCTTCTCGTCCTGCATCGACACCACGATCCCGGTCGGCTCGTGGGTGAGCCGGACCGCCGAGTCGGTGGTGTTGACCGACTGTCCACCGGGCCCTGTCGACCGGTAGACATCCACACGCACCTCGTTCGGGTCGATTTCGATATCGACTTCCTCGGCCTCGGGAAGCACTGCGACCGTCGCAGTCGAGGTGTGGATCCGTCCCTGTGACTCGGTCTTGGGAACACGCTGGACACGGTGAACCCCGCCCTCGTACTTCAGCTTCGAGAAAGCACCGCGACCCTTGACCGACAGGGTGACCTTGTCGTAGCCCCCGGTGCCGGAAGGCGAGGATTCCATCGCCTCGAGCTTGAACCCGAGCCGGTCGGCGTACTTCTCGTACATCCGCAACAAATCCCCCGCCCAGATCGCGGCCTCGTCGCCGCCAGCGGCCGAGCGGATCTCCATGATCACGTCCTTGGCGTCGTTCGGATCCTTCGGAACGAGTGCGACCTTGATCCGCTCCTCGAGGGCCTCTATCTCGTACCCCAACTCCACGGCCATCGTGGCCATGTCGGGATCGTCAGACATCTCACGAGCGTCCGCCAGGTCAGCATTGGCCTGGCGCCATTGACGGATATCGTTGACAACGTCCTTGAGGTCGGCATGGCGTTTCCCCAACTCAGCCAGTTGCGACGGATCAGACAGGACCTCGGGATCGCCGAGCGAAGACTCGACCTCCTCGAAGGCTACCTCGATCTCGGAGAGCCGGGCGTCGAAGGCCGGGTCCATCACTCCTCCGCGGCGAACACGGCCGCGCGCGCCGCTATTGCCGACTCGGGCACGTCGCCCATGTCGATGAGGCGCTCGGCAGATTCTGAATCGAGGGCAACCACGAGACTCGATATTGCCACTTCGATCTGCGACTCATCGGGAACCGCCGTCGTCAGTTTCTGAAGCCAGATGCCGGGAGCGGCGAGAATGCCCGCCAGTCGTCCGCCCGGGCGGGTACCCGACCAGCGCAGCAACTCGTATGCAAGTCCTGCGATAACCGGGATGCCCAGCAGCCTCGAAACAATTATGAAAAGGATCCCATCGGGCACACCGAGGAATGTGAAGACCACGATCGAGCCAAGGACCACGATGAGCAGGAAGCTCGTTCCACAGCGCGGATGCTCGGGCCGATAGCGGGCCACCGCTTCGATGCTCAGCGGCTCGCCGGCCTCGAAGGCGTGGATCGACATGTGCTCGGCACCGTGGTATTCGAAGACCCTGGCGATCTCCTTGGACCTGCCGATCGCCCATATGTAGCCGATGAAAAGGGCCAGCCTGATGAATCCTTCAGCGACGTTGAAGACGATGCCCGAGTCATTGGACACGAATCCTGCGGCAAAGGCCGGGAGGAGAATGAACACGCCGGCGAAGAAGGCCATCGCCAGGGCCATCGTCCAGCCGATCTGCGCTCCGGTGAGCGGCTCCTCTTCCTCACCCGTCGCCTTCTGTGCGGACCAGGAAAGGGCCTTGTATCCCAGGCTGAGAGACTCCCCGAGAACGAGGATCCCCCGGACGAAGGGAAGTCGCGCCAACGGTTTGCGCTCGCTGAGACGGGGAAGCTCGTCACGGCGGGCGACGATGTTCCCGTCTGGTTCCCTCACCGCGACCGACCAGGCTCCAGGGGCGCGCATCATCACGCCCTCTAGGACAGCTTGACCCCCAACCGTCTTGGCGGGGTCGATGTGACCGCTCCCTTGGGGAGCAGCCGGCTCACTCTGAGTCAGTGGCCTTGGCCTCGACGTCGCCCTCGGCACCACCATCGCCTGCCTTCGTGAAGGTGCTCTTGCCGTAGCGCTTCTGGAAACGCTCGACACGGCCCCCGGTGTCGACAAGCTTCTGCTTGCCGGTGAAGAAGGGGTGGCAGTCGTTGCACAATTCGATGTGCATGTCACCTGGCTTGGTGCTCCGGGTGGTGAAGGTGTTACCGCACGAACACGTGACGTTGGTTACGTCGTAGGTCGGGTGGATCTCGGTCTTCACAGAATTCTCCTGATTGTCAGCCCGAGCTCTTCGCTACTTCGGCGAGGAACTCTGCGTTTGTCTTCGTGGTCTTCAAGCGGTCGATGAGCAATTCGACGGCCGCTCCCGACTCGAGTGCCAGCAGCACTCTACGGAGCTTCCAGACCTGTGCGAGCTCCGCCCTGTCGAACAAGAGCTCTTCCTTTCTTGTTCCCGACGCCGCGATGTCGACAGCGGGATAGATCCGCTTGTCGGCAAGCTTGCGGTCGAGACGAAGCTCCATGTTCCCGGTGCCCTTGAACTCCTCAAAGATGACGTCGTCCATCTTGGACCCGGTCTCAATAAGTGCCGTAGCGAGAATCGTGAGCGAGCCACCTTCCTCGAGGTTTCTCGCGGCGCCGAAGAACCGCTTTGGCGGATAGAGCGCCTGGGAGTCAACACCACCAGAGAGAATCCGACCAGAGGCCGGAGTCGCCAGGTTGTGGGCCCGGGCGAGACGGGTGATCGAGTCGAGAATGATGACAACGTCCTGGCCCGATTCGACAAGTCGCTTGGCGCGTTCGACGGCCAGTTCGGACACCTGAGTGTGCTCCTCTGCCGGACGGTCGAAGGTCGATGAGATGACCTCACCCTTGACCGAACGCTGCATGTCGGTGACTTCTTCTGGACGCTCGTCCACCAGGACGACCATCAGAGAGCACTCCGGGTTGTTCGCCGTGATCGACTGAGCGATCTCCTGAAGGACCGTGGTTTTGCCGGCCTTCGATGGTGAAACGATCAGACCACGCTGACCCTTGCCGATGGGTGCGATGAGATCGATGATCCGGGTAAGGAAATTGTTTGCCTTGCCCTCGACCTCGAGACGGAGCCGCTCGTCCGGGAACAGGGGCGTCAGCTTCTCGAACTTGGGTCGCTTCATCGCCTCGTCGGGATCTATGCCGTTGACCGTGGCGATTCGAACGACCGCGGGGAACTTCTCCTTCGAACGCGGCGGGCGAATCGGCCCGGCCACGGTGTCCCCCTTGCGCAGGCGGAACTTGCGAACCTGGTTGGCAGAGACGTAGACGTCGTTCTCTCCGGAGGTGTATCCGGTCACCCGGAGGAAGCCGTAACCCTCGGGAAGGATGTCGAGGAGTCCTTCGCGGACCTCGAGGTCCTCTTCGGGGATCTGCTCTTCGTCACGACGGCGGCGATTGCGGCGTCGCTGTCCTTGATCTCCCTGTCCTTGATCTCCCTGTCCCTGGCCGCCTTG